>CAIZXK010000626.1 GCA_903936865.1 uncultured Bacteroidales bacterium
AGTGGAACACAAACCATAACAACAAATTATACTGGTACTAACTTTACTCTCAGAGAAGGAGGCAGAGGTCTTGGAATTGAAACTTACAATATGCTAACCGGAACCAATTACGCAAATGCCGTAGATTTTACCGACAATGATAACTTATGGAATAATGTAAATACCCAGAAAGATGAAGTTGCAACGGATGCACACTGGGCTGCAGAAAAAACATGGGATTATTACTGGCATAAATTTAAAAGAAACAGTATTGATGGACAAGGATTTAAATTAAAAAGTTATGTTCATTTTGATGTTAATTATGCCAACGCTTTCTGGGATGGTCAGCAAATGACGTTCGGAGATGGAAATTCAACATGGCAACCCTTAGTAGCCTTGGATATTTCAGGACATGAAATAACTCACGGGTTAACAAGTTTTACAGCAAACCTGGATTATTCTTATGAATCAGGAGCTTTAAATGAATCATACAGCGATATATTCGGTACTGCTATTGAATTTTATGCAAAACCATTGCAAGCCAACTGGCTTATAGGAGAAAATATTGGTACAGCAATTCGTTCTATGTCAAATCCCAATTCATACAACCAACCCGATACTTATTTAGGAAACATGTGGTTCACAGGAAGTGGTGACAATGGAGGTGTACATACCAATTCGGGTGTTCTCAACTATTGGTTTTACCTGCTTTCCATCGGTGGATCGGGTACTAACGATAATGGAAATGCATTTAATATAACAGGTATTTCGATTGATTCAGCTGCAGCCATCGCATTTCGCACACTTACAGTCTATTTAACAAATACTTCCAACTATGCTGATGCAAGATTTTATTCCATAATGTCAGCAACAGAACTTTTTGGAAGCTGTAGCCCAAAAGTACAGAATACTACCAATGCCTTTTATGCAGTTGGAGTTGGAAATGCTTATATCCCAGGAGTTCAAGGTAATTTCTCGGCTGATAATGTTAATTTTTGCCAGCCTCCTGCAACTGTAAACTTTACAAATCAAAGCAATAATGGGGGAACATATACCTGGGATTTTGGAGATGGAACAAGTAGTAATTTATTAAGCCCAACTCATACCTACACAGCTTTAGGAACTTATAATGTAAAACTAATTGCAGATGGAGGAAATTGTGGAATAGATAGCCTGATAAAAACTAATTATATCAGTATTTCTACTTCAAATCCCTGTATAATTAACATGCCTGTTGCTGGTTTCAATTCCATAACAGCATGTAATGGTACTATATACGATAATGGTGGAAGTAATAATTATTCAGATAACAGCATATCAACAACAATCATTAAAGCTGATGGAGCTGCATCAATTTCATTAAACTTTTCAAGTTTTTCACTTGAAAGTGGCTATGATTATCTCTATATTTACGATGGAGCCTCCACTACATCACCACTAATTGGAACCTATACAGGAACTTCCATACCAACCAGCATAACTTCAACATCAAATAGACTCATGTTGTTAATGACTACTGATGAAGGTGCAAATCAATCAGGATTTGTAGCTAGCTGGTCATGCAATATGCCAACAACACCACCTGTTTGTAACTTTCTGGTTTCTGATTCAGTAAGTTGCGAAGGAAATATTAATTTCACCGATAATTCATTAAATGGAGCAACTAACTGGTTATGGGATTTTGGAGATGGAAATACTTCAACCTTACAAGATCCTTCCCATTACTATAATTCAAATGGAGTATATAATGTTAAACTGATTGTTTCCAACATAATAGGATACGATTCTATAATAAAAAATAGCATTATTACCATTAACAAACCTGCAGATCCAATAAAACCTAATGATACATCAAGTTGTGGCCCAGCTTCATTTACATTTGCTTCCAACGGAAATGGCATAAAATGGTATGAACTAATAAATGCGACTATCCCTTTTGATACAGGAACAATAATTACCACACCCGTATATAATACAACTACAACTTTATACATTGAAAGAGAAGTAAAAGGAGGCTCCCTTTTTGGAGGTAAAACTGACAATACCGGAGGTGGAAGTTATTTTAACAGTGCCAACCAACATTTTCTGGTATTTAATTGCACAACTCCAACCTTACTTAAAAGTGTAAAAGTTTATGCAGGAGCAGCAGGAAGTCGTACCATTCAATTACAAAATAGTGCCGGAGATATTTTGGCAACAAAAACTGTAAACATACCAAATGGAACTAGCCGTGTTACTCTGAATTTCAACATTCCGGTAGGCACCGATTTAAAATTGGCAGGTCCTTTAAATCCAAACTTATACAGAAATAATGGTGGTTGCAGTTATCCATATCAAATAGGAAATACTATTAAAATAACAAGAAGTAGTGCTACTCAAAATACAACAAATTACTATTACTTCTTTTATGATTGGGAAATTGAAGATGAAGCATGTTATAGCAACCGTTTGCCAATTCAAATAACAATCAATTCGGCTAAACCAATTCCAGCCTTTACTTATTCGTCTAATAATATGGATTTTAACTTTTCAAATCAAACAATTGATGGAAATACTTATTTATGGGATTTCGGTGATGGAAGCACTTCAACTTTAACCAATCCAACCCATATTTATTCTACTTATGGAAGTTATAATGTAAAGCTAATCAGCTATAATTCCTGCGGAACTGATTCTATAACAAACACTATCGATTTAATTGCCGGAATACAAGATAATAACGATCAAAATGCTATCCGAATCTATCCAAATCCAACATCAGATAAAGTAAACATCAGTTTTGATAACCTTACAAATCAACATGCTAGCATTGTTCTAACTGATATGATTGGAAAAACCATTATCAACAAAGAAATTGATATAGAAAGTAATAAATTCAATTACATCCTAACTATCAATTCATTGAATAGTGGGATATATTTAATTCAAATCAAACTAAAAAATAATATTATAACTAAAAAGCTAACTATTAAATAATATTTTAATGAAGAAAATTCCATTTACACTATTAGTAAGCATTTTATGTTTCACTGCATTTAGCCAGCAAAACTTTTTGTTTTTTAATTCCAACATTATTAAAACAAAAAATATAAATAAAGAACCTATCAGAACTATTGATGATCAAGGGCTGAAAGGAATTGAGTTAACTTATCAATTTCAGGGGGCTGATATTTTCATGAGACAAAATAAAGGTGTTAACTACCAGGTTTTAAAAATAAAAAACTTCCCTATGCTTGAAGAAGTTGGAAAACCAGCACTTCCATGCCATACCGATATTATAGCCATTCCGCTTAATGCTTCAGCAAACATAAAAATAGTAAGTTTCGAAAGTAAGAAATACAGTAATTACCTAATCTATCCTGCATTAAAATTAGCTGTTGACAAAGTTGGAGCTCCAAACCCTGAATTTGAAATTGACAATTTATTTTATTCTCAGGATATTAATTATCCTGAAAACATTGTTGATATTGTTGATATTCAGAAAATAAGAGGAACTTCTATGACAATGATTAAAATTTGTCCTGTGCAATACAATCCAAAACGAAAAGAAATTACAGTTTATTCTAATATTCGCTATAAAATTGAATTCACAGAATCAAAAAGTTTTATAAATCCAAAAGAACATTCCGATCATTTTCTGAATATATTTCCAAATATAATGCTCAATAACAAAGAGATAAATAAGGAAATATCAAGTTATAAGGCTATAAAAAGTTCAAGTCCGAAAGGAACATCCAAAAACTATATTATTATAACCCAGAACAATTATCTGGAAGCTGCTGATTCTTTGGCAAAATGGAAAAAACAAATGGGATATTCCGTTGAAATAATTTCAAAACAATTTTGGAATTCAGCTTTAGTTAAATCAGAAATCCAAACCAGATACAGTGCATGGAATCCAAAACCTGATTTTGTTGTCTTTTTAGGCGATCATCAGGATGTTCCGGGTCAGATAGTTATAAATAGTATGGGCGACAGTTTTGCAACCGATTTATATTATACCTGCATGGACGGAGCCAACGATTACTATGCAGATATGGCAAGAGGCAGAATATCTGTAAACTCACCATCACAAGCACTTATGGTTGTTCAAAAGATAATTAACTATGAAAGATTTCCATTTAGTGATAGCGTTTTTTATAAAACAGGCATTAATGCAGCCTATTTTCAGGATGACGATCTAAATGGTTATGCCGATCGACGTTTTGCTCTAACAAGCGAAGATATCAGAAATTATATGGTTAACAATCAAAACTTTGATGTAACCAGAGTTTATAAAACTGCAACGGCTACAAATCCTTTGTATTGGAATAATGGCACTTATGCAAACGGTGAAGCAATTCCAACTTACTTAAAAAAACCCGGCTTTCCATGGAATGGAAACAGCATTGATATAAATAACAAAGTAAATAGCAGTAGTAGTGCACTTTATCTGTTTCATAGAGATCATGGATATGAATTGGGATGGGGCGATCCTTCCTATACAAATACAGATCTGAATAATTTGACAAATGGCAATAGATTACCCGTTGTATTCAGCATTAACTGCTTAACCGGCAAGTTTTTAGAAAACGAATGCTTTTCTGAAAAATTCCTCAGAATACCCAATGGAGGTACTGCAGGAATATTCGGACATGCAGAAGTCAGTTACAGTGGCTATAATGATGGATTGTCAATCGGTTTAGTTGATGCAATTTGGTCAAATCCGGGATTAATTCCAAATTTCACTGGAAACGGAGATAATCCACAAGGCTCACCATCAGCACATACTCCCATTTATACACTTGGAGATGTTTGTAATCAGGGGTTAATAAGAATGGTTCAGACGTGGGGAAATAATCAATATACTTTTGAACTTTTACACTATTTTGGAGATCCTTCGATGAAAATCTGGACTGCTAACCCAACACAAATAACAGCAAATCATACGACTACTATTAATTGTACAACCGATTCCACTATAAGTATATCCAATTCAAACTGTTTGGATGCTATTGCAACATTAGTTGCAGATAACGAACTTATTGGATCCGTTCAATTGATAAATGGAAGTGGTATTATTCATTTCTCCAATATTTATGGTACACATGCGAAACTTACAATCAGCAAGCATAATTTCAAACCATATATAACTGATATCATTATAAATGGAGGTTGTCCGAATGCTAAATTTGCACTACTTTCCGGCAAGTCTTGCATTTTGGATAGTGTTTTTATTGCAAATCAATCATCAGGTAATATAGCCACATACAACTGGAATTTTGGTTTGGATGCATTTCCTTCAACTTCAAATTTACCTCAACCTAATGGCATAATTTATTCAACTTCAGGGAATAAAACTATTACCTTAACTGTAACTGATGTAAACAATAACTTGCTTAATTTTTCAAAAAATATAGTTATTGATCCGTTATGTAAATATTATATGCCTAAAATTGCACAAGATTCCAGTAATTCATGCGAAGGAATATTATATGATGATGGAGGCGAAGGTGATTACAATATGAATTCGAATGGTTTGTTTAAGATAATGGTAGCAGGAGCAATGAATATTACATTAAACTTTACTTCATTTGATTTTGATGCAGCTGATGCAATAATTATCTATGATGGCAATAATACTTTAAGTCCTTCATTAGGTACATTTACTGGTAATAATCTGCCCTTGGGAGGTATTATAACTTCTTCAACAAATGCAATTTGTATTAAACAAATATCAAATGCAACAATCTCAAAATCAGGATTTGAAATTAACTGGCGATGCAATATGCCAGCTGCACCAATAGCTAACTTTAAAGTTTTGGATTCCACTAGCTGTAATGGAGAAATAATTTTTAAAGACTTATCAACAAATTCACCAAATAATTGGCATTGGGATTTTGGCGATGGAAATACCTCATCACAACAAAACCCAACCTATATCTATCAAGGCAATGGAACTTATAGTGTTAAACTAATAATTTCGAATGCTTACGGACAAGATACTATTATCAAATCAGGAATTGTATCAATTAACCGACCAAATTTACCTGTAATTTCAGGTAATACAGCAAATTGTGGTGCATCTGCCTTTACATTTGCTGCAACGGGTCAAGGTACAATCAACTGGTATAATTATCCTGGTGCAACTGTTCCTTTCAGTACAGCAAATAACATAACTACAGCAATGCTAACAAACAGCACAACATATTATGTAGAATCCCAAAGTTATGGATCTTCAAAATATGGTGCTAAACCAGATAATTCAGGTGGTGGAAGTTATTTTAACAATACAAACATACATTATCTGATGTTCAACTGCACCACTCCTACTCTATTAAAAAGTGTAAAAGTTTATGCAGCCACTGCAGGAAACAGAACTGTAAATTTACGCAACAGTGCAGGAAATGTTATTGCAACAAAAACAATGATGATACCTTTGGGCGAAAGTCGGGTAATCCTTGATTTCAATATACCAGTCGGAAATAATTTTCAGCTTGAAGGAAGTGCAAGCCCAAATTTATATCGCAATAATGCTGGTTGCAGCTATCCTTATCAGATTGGTAACTCGATTAGTATAACGAAATGCAGTGCTACACAATCGCCAACATCTTATTATTATTTCTATTATGATTGGGAAATTTCAGATGAAATCTGTACAAGTAATCGATTACCAGTGGAAATATTTGTAAATAACAGCAAACCAACACCTGCTTTTAACTTTATTGAAAATAATCTTCAAATTAATTTCAATAATCAAACTATTGATGGAAATACATATTTGTGGGATTTTGGAGATGGAAATACTTCAACATTGAAAAATCCAAGCCATCTTTATGCAAATTATGGAAGTTATAATGTAAAACTTATTAGTAATAATGCTTGTGGAAATGATTCAATAACAATTCCATTAAGCATTTATCTTGGTTTAAAAGAAAATAATGCTGACAATATCACTATTTCTCCAAATCCAACAAATAACCTAATTAATATCAAATCATTGAATAATGAAGTCATCTATAAAATACAACTATTCAACACAAGTGGTCAATTGATATATAGCGACTTACCATTGAACAACTACAATATAAGTATTAATCTAAGCAAATTTGCTAAAGGAATTTATTACATTCATATTCAAAATAAAGAGAACATCATTATCAAAAAAATTGTAAAATTATAAATGTTAATCAACTATTTATTAACCGGCAAACTTTAATTTTGCCGGTTTTTTTATTTAAGAAAGGTTAAAATACTATTATAAAATATCATTAATTAAGTATAATTTTTATACTTTTGCAATCCGAAAAATAATTGTTCTTTTCAAAAGAACTTACAATATAAAAATCATGAATAAAGACAATAAATCAATCATTTATCTCGACAGAAACGAAAACCAATATGGTCCTGCACCTGCATGTTTTGAAGTATTAAATAATATAAATCCTATTGAACTTTATGAATATTCAAGAGATTTTTCAAGAGGTGTAAAGAGTCGCTTAACGGAAAGATTAGCAAGCGATTTTGGCTTGGATGAAAAAAATGTTATGGTCGGTTTTGGTGGCGAAGACATTCTAAAACAAGCAGTACATTGTTATATACATAAAGGGGATAAAATTATGATTCCGGCATATTCGTGGTGGTATTACAAAAAAATATCCGACGAGGTAGAAGGTATTAAAGTTGAATATCCTATAGTTGAAGGTAAAGACTCATTTTATTATGACATCGAAGGGATGCTTAAAGTATATGAGGAACACAAACCTAAACTTGTTTTAATCAGTTCTCCCAATAATCCAACCGGAAACAGACTGGAACTTGATCAATTGAAATATGTTCTTGAAAAAATGAAAGATACTCATGTAGTTTTAGATGAAGCTTATACTTTATTCTACAATAAAGACAATTCTCATTTAAAAGAACTGGTAAAACAATATCCTAATCTGATTATTATCAGAACTTTCTCAAAATATTATGGATTGGCTGGCATTCGAATTGGATTTGCTTTAATGGGCGAAAATCATGCAACTTTCAATATGTTTGCTGCCCGTTATCTGGGATATAACAGAGTTTCTGAGCTTATTGGTCTTGCGGCTCTCGATTCAGCTGATTATTATAATGAAATGAGAGAAAAAATGACTTCCGACATGGAAATGTTCTATAATGAATTTGATAATATGCCTGGTTTCAGACCATTTAAATCTTATTCAAACTTTATTCTGGTTGAAATTCCTGCTGAAATTAAAGATGGGTTGAAGAAATATCTGACCGAACGCCATATGATTGTAAAATTTATGGCTGAAGATGGATTATTCAATCATTTACGCATTACAATCGGAACTAAAGAACAAAACCGTTTATTAATGGATATGATTAAGACTTATTTAATTGAAAATAAAAAATAATGAGTTGGTTTTCCGATTATAAGAAATCGTTAAAGATGTTAGAGGTTGAAGAAATTTTCGACCTCTTTTTTTATAGACCCTTAGCATTCATATTGGTAAAGATTTTATACAGAACCAATATAACCCCTAATCAGCTAACATTTGGAGCTATTATAATGGGAATTATCGGTGGCATATTTTATGCACAGGGCTCTCCCCTATCTCCTGAATATTTTATTGTGGGAGCTATATTCTTTATGATGTTCAATATATTGGATTGCAGTGATGGTCAGATGGCAAGATTAAAACATAATGGAACCCGTACAGGTAGAATTATAGATGGAGTTGCTGATTATATTGCTGTTACTGCAGTATATATCGGCATTGGTATCGGATTTGCCAATCATACGGATAATCCTGCTTTTTACTGGGGTTTATTGGTTTTAACAGGTGCAAGCAATACCATTCACTCTATTTTGGTTGATTATTACCGCAATCGTTTTCTGGATTATGTACTTGAACGTAAAAGTACTTTTGAGGAAGATCTGGATGAGTTCAGAGATGAATATGAAGCAATTAAAAATGTAAAAGGCAAATGGTTCGACAGGTTAATTATTCGTCTTTATCTCAACTATTCAAGCTTTCAGAATAATCTGGCAGCTAAGAAAAGCAACGAAAAACTTTTTAAAGCAACTCCTGCTGAATACCTTGCCAAAAACAAAACCATTATCCGTTCGTGGGTTTTATTAGGACCAACTTCGCAAATTACTACGCTGGTGCTTTGTTCTATATTTAACCGTTTCGATTTTTTTTTCTGGATTATGATTGTTGGATTCAATAGTATCGCTTTAATTAATTGGCTGGTGCAGAAAAGTATTGATAAGAAATTCAGTTAAGGAGTTATTAGATTAATCAGTTAAAAAAATATTGAAAAAGCCGGTAGCATTTGATTGCTATCGGCTTTTTTAGTTTGTAATCCTCCTGAAGTGTAAAGTAGTATTAAAAAAACAAACATACGTAAGTTTATTATTTGTTTCAAAGCTTGCTTTAGTAAGTATCAGCAAATTATTGATTCTGATTGGCTGCAAAACTAACCAACCAGTTTATTTTATATTTGTCGGTAAACATTCCAAAATAATCACCCCAGAATGTATTGTTCATTGGCATTGTAACAATTCCTCCTTCAGAAAGTCCATTGAATAAACGATCTGCTTCTTCTTTGCTATCTGTATTTATTGATATGGAGAAATTATTACCAATAGTAGTTGCCTGCCCGAATGCATCGGAACTATCACTTCCCATTAATTGGGTTTCTTTGCTTATTGGCAAACCAATATGCATTATTTTTTCAGTATCTTCGGGTGCACAGGTTTTTCCATCCATTGGAGGCATATCTTTAAATCGTCCAACATAAGAGAATTCGCCTCCAAATATGGATTTATAGAAACCAAATGCTTCTTCGCAATTACCATTATAGGTAAGATAAATATTTACTGTTGTCATTGTTTTTATTTTAAATTATTATTTTGAAATCAATAAACAAAAATAAACATTTTTTGATTTTCAGAAAAGTATTGATAA
>CAIZXK010000627.1 GCA_903936865.1 uncultured Bacteroidales bacterium
ATGGCTGGGCATGTTATTAGCCAATATATGAAAGACTTGAATAAATATCAGGTTTATGAAATTGTATGTGACATTTCTCTAAATAATCATATAAATTATTTAGATGTTTATGATAGAAATTTATTATATCAAAAAATAAAAAATATTAATCCAGATTTTATTATTAATTGTTTACGTCTGTTGATAGAAGAATCTGAAGAAAATCAGGCTAAAGCAGTATATTATAATAGTTATATTCCTCATTATCTTTCAGAAATTGGAAATGAAATAAATGCAAAGATTATACATCTAAGTACAGATTGTGTATTTTCAGGTAAAAAAGGAAGCTACCATGAAAATGATATAAAAGATGGTGAAAATGTTTATGCTAGAACAAAAGCCTTAGGAGAACTAATAAATGATAGGGATTTGACAGTAAGAACATCTTTTATTGGGCCAAATATTAATGGTAGAAATGAAGAACTTTTTCATTGGTTTCTAAATCAAAAAGGCGAAATAAATGGTTATGCAAATGCATTTTGGACAGGGATTACAACATTAGAACTAGCTAAATTAATTGTTGAAGTATTAGACTTGAATATAACTGGTATTTATCATTTAGTTCCAGAACATAAAATTTCAAAATATAATTTATTGAATTTGATAAAAAATATTTGGTTGAAAGAAGATGTTATAATTAGAGAACTCAATAATATTTCTGTTGATAAAAGCCTTATTGATAATCATAAATTATTAAATGTGAATAATTATTATGTTATGTTTAATGAAATGTATAAATGGATGCTCGATAATAAAGAACTTTATACAAATTACTTTTAATTTAATTTTAAAATTATGGTTTCTGAAAAAAAAAATATTCTCATAATTAATAAAACATATGAGGATAACTTATCTATTGGTATTAGACATAAATATCTAATTGAGTATTTGAATTCAATAAACAATGTTTTTATGTTGAAAAACAATAAAAGGGAAATCCCCTTAATGTATAAATTATTTTTCAAAATATATTATAAATTCTTACAAGCACCTGAATCTTCATCTGTTAATAATAAAGCATTAAAAAAAGAGGTAATTGAAATAATTAAAGAAAATAGAATTAATACAGTTGTCATTCTTGTTAAGCCTTTTTATTTTTTAAGATTAACCAAATTCTTAAAAAGTAATTACCCGAACATATATATTATTGTAGATTTAAGCGATCCATTTTATGAAAATATTAGCCTTTTAAATTCTAATTTTTATTATAAATACTTAATAAAGCTTTTTGAAAAAAAATACTTTACAAAAATTGATAAACTTATTTCAACAGGTGAGGATGTAAAAGAATATTACAAAAAATATGTTAAGGAATCAATTGTTATTGAACAAGGTGTAAACAATGTATTAATTGAAAATACAAAAAAAGATAACAATGAAAATATTAGAAATGATATTATTAGAATTATATATGGTGGTAAGTTCTATAAAAAAATTAGGGAACCATTTGAGTTATATAAAGCTGTATTAAATTGTAATAAAAAAGTAAAATTAACCATATATACACAACTAGACGATGAATATTTTTTACCACC
>CAIZXK010000628.1 GCA_903936865.1 uncultured Bacteroidales bacterium
AATCCAACCTATGCTACTTCTTTTGAATTACAGGGTATTCAGGCTGGAATCAGGGTTAATAATGCTATCGTAAATGGTGGTGTTATTGTTCCTACTATAGTAGCCGGTAATTCTGATATGGTAGCTGCACAGCAACATACGAATGCAAATTTAAGTATGTCCGGCCTAACCAGTGGCGTTCCTAATGCTAATTACGGTGTAAAAATGACTGTAAAAAGTGTTTCCGTTGGAAGTGGAACTCAGATTCTTACAACAGAAATGCGTGTTTGCAGAATTAAATTAACCAATTCTGTTCCATTTACATTAAATTCTACTGCAAATGTTACCTGGAATTTAGGTACAAACATTCCTTGGTCAACTAAATGTTCTGCTTATTTACCAGCAGCTACTGAATTACAGTTATTATCTGTTCATAGTGTTGCAAATCGCAATAATCCTTGTTTAAATTGTCCGATACTTGTTCCAACGGTATTTAATGTAACAGGTGGTGGAAGTTTTTGTGCTGGAACAACACCAACAGGTGTTAGTGTTGGTTTATCTAATTCCGAAGTTGCTTTTTCTTACCAATTATTAAAGGGTGGTGTAGCAGAAGGTCTTCCAGTTGTTGGAACCGGTGCAGCATTAGTTTGGAATAATTTACCTGTAGGTGTTTACACTGTTCAAACAACTACAACTCCTGCTGTTGTAATGGCTTTAAGTGCAACTGTTACAGAATTAGCTTTACCTGCAACTCCATTAGTAAATGTAGTAAACGCTTGCGGATCTTCTACCTTAACAATTACAAATGCTGAAGCTGGTGCTTCTTTCTTATGGACAGGTGGATTAACAAGTAATCCAATAAATCCTGCTGTTGGTGGAATTTATAAAGTAACACAAACTGTTGGAATCTGTACAAGTTTACCAAGTGCTGATGCAACAGCTGCTCCAATTCCAACTCCAGCAACTCCAGTTGCTTCAGTAATGGATAACTGCGGAAATTCAGAATTTTCAATTTCTAATTTAGAAGTTGGTGCTACTTTAGCATGGTTTGATGGATTAGGTCAAGTAGGAACTGGTAATAATTATCAGGTAACCTCAATTGTTACTTTAACTGCAAAACAATCAAAAGATGGATGTACAAGTTTGGCAAGTAATGCTGTAACATCTGCTCCAACTGTTGCTGTTACTCCTTCTGTAACAATAGTTGAAAGTGCAAATAATTTATGTGGCAGCCAAAGTGTTACATTTACTCCAACTCCTGTAAATGGAGGAGTAACTCCAACTTATGAATGGTTTGTTGGTGCAGTATCTCAAGGAACAAGTGCTACATTTACCTATACACCAGCAAATGGTGATATAGTAATGTGTATTATGACTTCAGCATTAGCTTGTGTAACTTCAGCTACAGCTACCTCAAATTCTGTTATTATGAATGTAGCAACACCAATGCCAATTAGCGTTAGTTTAAATTCAAATTTAAATAATGTATGTGCAGGAACAACCGTAAACTTTACCGCTTTAGGTACAGGTGGTGGAGCAATGCCAATGTATGAATTCTTTGTAAATAATGTTTCAGTTCAATCTGGAGCTATGATGTCAACATACAGCTATGTTCCAGTAAATGGAGATGTTGTAAAATGTGAATTTACATCTGATATGCCTTGTACTTCAGGTAATCCTGCAACTTCCTTTGTAATTACTATGATTGTTAACGCACCTCTTACTCCTGCAGTTGCAATAGCATCTGATTTGAATAATGTATGTGCAGGAACAACTGTAACTTTTACAGCTACACCAACAAACGGTGGTACTCCAGCTTATCAATGGTATGTTAATACAATTGCAGTTGGAACCGGATTAGCAACTTATGCTTATGTTCCAGCAAATGGAGATGTTGTAAAATGTGTTATGACTTCTGATTTGACCTGTGTAACATCAGCAACTGCAAATTCAAATGAAGTTACTATGATTATTAGCGCACCACTTACTCCATCTGTTGTAATAGCAGCAGATATGAATAATGTAGTTGCAGGAACAACAGTAACTTTTACAGCTACACCAACAAACGGAGGAACACCAGCTTATCAATGGTATGTAAATACATTACCAGTAGGTACAGGCTTAGCAACTTATGCTTATGTTCCAGTAAATGGAGACGTAGTAAAATGCGTAATGACATCAGACTTAACTTGTGTAACAACAGCTACAGCAACTTCAAATGAAGTTACAATGGTTATTACAGCTCCAGGATTTGTTACAAATACATGGTTAGGTAATACTACAGCATGGGCTTTAGCTACAAACTGGTCATTGAACTTAGTTCCAATGGCAAATCACAATGTGGTAATACCTGCAGGCTTGGCAAATTATCCTATTATATTTGCACCAGCCGTATGTAATGATATTTTCCTAGCATCAGGTGCTCAGTTAATAAATACAAACACATTAGCTATAGGTGGAACTGTAAAAGTTCAACAATTCTTATCAGCTAATAACTGGCATTTTTTCAGTTCTCCAATTAATAATGCAACTGCATATACATTCTCAAATGTAAATCCAAACAATGCTGGTATTACAATGTATTTACAGAAATACAATGAATCATGGGACGGTTTATCCGGAACACCATGGGTTGATGTAGCTGTAGGTCCAGCAGAAGTTATGAGTGCAGGTAAAGGTTATGAAGTATGGTCAAATTCTAATCATACAATAACTATGGAAGGTACACAGTTGAATTCAACTGATGTAACAATTCCTTTAACCTGGACTTCACCTAATGTATTTTTAAAAGGATACAATTTAGTTGGAAATCCATTCCCATCAGCATTAACCGTAGTAAGTTCCAATACATGGCCAATGGCAAATGTATTACCAGCATTATATTTATGGAGTGCAGGTTTTGGTAACTATTTAGATTGGGACGGTGCATTAACAGGATCTTTAGGTGGAGTAATTCCAGCTAATCAATCATTCTTTGTAAGAGCAAGTGGCCCAGCTGCAACTTATACAATACCAGCAGCTGCAAAAACATTTGGCGGAAGTTTCTATAAAACAACTGTAAGTGACAGATTAGTTTTAAAAGTTAACGGAAATAATTATCAGGATCAAACAACTGTTAGATTTGATGTAAATGCAACATCTAACTATGATTCACAATATGATGTTGTAAAATTATTCGGATTAACAGAAGCACCACAATTGTATTCAGTTATTCAAAATGAAAACCTGTCTATCAATGCATTGCCATCATTATCTTCACCAGTAGTAGTTCCTATGGGATTTAATAATGGTGTTGCCGGAACATACTCAATCACTGCAAGTGAAATGAGCAGTTTTGCCAATGGAACAACCATTATGTTGGAAGATACAAAAACCAATACATTTACAAATTTGATGCAACAATCCGTTTATACATTTACCGCAGTTCCTGCAGACAATGTAAACAGATTTAACTTACATTTTGGAGTAAATGGAATCAATGAAAACAATAGTGGTAATGTAAGTATCTATTCTAACAACAATGTTATCTACGTAAACAATACCGGAAAAGATCAGGTAAAGGAAATCGTTGTAATGAATGTGTTGGGACAACAAATAATGAGTAAAGAAGCTGCAAATACAACTGTAAATACCATTACAATGGATGTTGCATCTGCTTACTATATTGTAAAAGTTATTACTGCCAGTAAAGTATATACCGAAAAAGTATATGTACGATAAATAACCTGATCCGATCCCTTCTAGTAAATAGGAGGGATCTAAGGGTTAAATAATATAATAAATTAGAAACAAATAAAATACATATAATAATATGAAAAAAGCAATCAGAATTTTTACGGTAGTATCTTTCTTTGCATTATTACCAATATTAAGTATGGCTCAACCTCCACATCCAAATAGTCCAACGACTACAGGAGGTGGAAATGCACCTAATACAGGTGGAACAACCAATACTCCTGTTGGTGGTGGAGCTCCAATTGACGGTGGTCTGAGCATTTTCCTTCTAATGGGAGCTGCTTATGGTGCTAAAAAAGTTTATCAGGTTCGTAAATAATCAGTTCAACTGATTTAAATTATATCCAAGGCATCGGTTTGAAGACCGATGCCTTTTTTTGTATTTACTATGCATGCAAAACAATATAGGGTTCAAATCACAAACGAGGCAGCAATTAGGAATAGTTTGATTACTGTATGGTGTTGAAAGCGATTTCAGATTTGAAAGAATCACAATACAAAACTGTGATTTAACGAACTGAAATATAATATAGGCTTACACTGAATTTAAGAGGGTAAATAGAACAGAAAGGCCCAATTGAACGTAAATCACAAAAATAAATGGTGGTACAATGTGTTGGTTACAGCGAAAGAGATATAAGTTTACCATAATAAGTTTGAAAAAATACCCGTAGATAAAACTGTGTGAACAGATTTAGGAAATTACTTGTTCAGAAGTCAACAGGAGTCATATTAGTGTATAGTAAATGATTGAAAATACAGTTGAAACCTTCGAGATAGGAGGAATATACAATTAACAATGATCTATTTGTTACAGAAATATCCTTATGGTATCAACCTAATGGGAAGGTAAACTGCTTTCGCAAATTCATAAAACAATCTTCTTTGAAACATATTTTTGAAACGGGTTAAAGATACTAACCACTATACTCTTACTTACTAATTGTATATTGTCGCAAATTTAACAAAAATTCTCACCCTTTTATAAAAAAGGAATCATTTCCGAAGACTTTAATAGTAAGACAAAGCTTGTAAATATTATTTACTAACTTTATGTCCTACTTTAATTGTAATATTCGTTTTCTGATAAAAATCAAAACCAGGATACTGAGTGAAGTCGAAGGACCGTTTTCCTTTACATATTTCTTCTGTACTGTCCGCCAACCTCAAACAAAGCACCTGTAATCTGTCCCAACGAACAATATTTTGTAACTTCCATCAGGCTGTTGAAGATGTTTTTGTTTTTCATGGCATCTTCCCGCAAAACCTCAAGCATTTTTGATGCTTTATCAGCATTTAATTTATGCAGATTTTTGAGCATGGCAATCTGATATTCCTTTTCGGTTTCGGTAGCACGTATCACTTCGCCAGGAATTACAGTAGGCGAACCTTTGGATGAAAGAAAAGTATTCACACCCATAATCGGTAGTTCACCGGTATGTTTCATGGTTTCGTAATAAAGCGATTCTTCCTGAATTTTGCCACGCTGATACATGGTTTCCATTGCACCCAGCACACCACCACGCTCGGTAATGCGGTCGAATTCTGCCATTACAGCTTCTTCAACCAGGTCGGTAAGTTCTTCAATAATAAAAGCTCCTTGCAGTGGATTCTGGTTTTTGGCAAGTCCCAACTCATGATTAATAATCATTTGTATGGCAATAGCCCTGCGTACCGATTCTTCGGTTGGAGTAGTAATGGCTTCGTCGTAAGCATTAGTATGCAACGAATTGCAATTGTCGTAAATGGCATACAAGGCCTGCAAAGTAGTGCGGATATCGTTAAAGTCAATTTCCTGCGAATGTAAGGAACGACCTGAGGTCTGAATATGATATTTCAACTGCTGGGCACGGGCATCGGCACCATATTTCAGTTTCATGGCTTTTGCCCAAATCTTGCGGGCAACACGTCCGATAACAGAAAACTCAGGATCTATTCCGTTAGAGAAAAAGAAAGATAAATTCTGACCAAATTTATTAATGTCCATTCCACGACTCAGATAATATTCTACATAAGTAAAGCCGTTAGCCAACGTAAAAGCCAGTTGCGAAACAGGATTGGCACCCGCTTCGGCAATATGATAACCCGAAATAGAAACCGAATAGAAATTACGAACATCGTTTGTAATAAAGTAATCCTGAACATCGCCCATTAGTTTCAAAGAGAAATCGGTAGAATAAATACAGGTATTCTGTGCCTGATCTTCCTTAAGTATATCAGCCTGAACCGTACCTCTAACCGTTGCAATGGTTTTGCATTTAATCTGTTGATAAACCTCAAAAGGCAAAACTTGATCACCGGTAACGCCTAGTAACATCAATCCCAACCCATTGTTGCCTTCAGGAATTGCTCCCTGATAAGACGGTCTTTTTTTGTTTTTAAAAATTTTTGCAATCTTTTTCTGAACTTCTTCTTCAAGTCCGTTTTCTTTTATATAAATTTCACATTGCTGATCGATGGCTGTATTCATAAAAAACCCAACCAATATCGGAGCCGGACCATTAATAGTCATAGAAACCGAAGTCATTGCATCAGCCAGATTAAAACCGGAATACAATTTTTTCATATCATCCAGACAGCAGATGGAAACACCCGAATTGCCGATTTTTCCATAAATATCAGGACGAATATCAGGATTTTCACCATAAAGTGTTACCGAATCAAAAGCTGTAGAAAGTCTTTTGGCAGCCATACCACGCGACACATAATGAAAGCGTTTGTTGGTTCTTTCGGGACCGCCTTCGCCAGCAAACATGCGGGTTGGATCTTCGCCTTCACGCTTGAAAGGAAATACTCCGGCAGTATATGGAAATTCACCGGGCAGGTTTTCCTGAAGATTCCATTTTAATATATCGCCCCAGCCTTCGTATTTCGGCAGACTGATTTTAGGGATTTTCAAGTGTGATAAAGATTCGGTATATGTTTTTACTTTTATTTCCTTATCTCTTACTTTATAGATAAAAGAATCTTGTTTGTAAGCTTGTAATTTGTCGTTCCAGCTTTCCAGAAGTTTTTTGTTTTTGGCATCCAGTTCGGTTTCTCTTTGCGAATAAAGATTTTCCAATTCTTTAATAAGTTCTTTGCTGCCTTTCGAAACTTTTAATGCTTCTATTGTTTTCTTAAAACTATACAGATTCTGAGCGATTTCGCCCTGTTGAATTACCCATTTGTTGTAATTTTTTATAATATCAGTAATTTCTGATAAGTAGCGGTTCCTTTTGGGAGGAATTATCTGTATCTTTTCAGAAGTTCCTTCCATGTGCGAATTGAATTCATGTAATAAAACTCCGGTTTTTTCTTCTATTTTCTTTATCAGCATACTATAAAATTCATTAACTCCCGGATCGTTAAATTGCGAAGCAATGGTTCCGAATACAGGGAATTCATCCAATTTAGAACCAAACAACAGATGATTGCGACCATATTGTTTTTTTACATCACGTAAGGCATCCAATGCTCCTCTTTTATCGAATTTATTAATAGCAATAATATCTGCAAAGTCCAGCATATCAATTTTTTCAAGTTGTGAAGCTGCTCCATATTCTGGTGTCATTACATACAAATAAACATCACTATGATCAACAATCTCAGTATCTGATTGACCTATTCCTGAAGTTTCTAATATAATGAAATCAAAATTGGCAGCTTTCACAACAGTTAGTGCATCCTGCACATATTTCGATAATGCCAGATTCGATTGACGGGTTGCCAGCGAACGCATATAAACCCTTGGATTATTGATTGCATTCATACGGATTCTATCACCAAGTAAAGCACCGCCTGTTTTCCTTTTGGAGGGATCTACAGATATTATTGCCAGCGTTTTATCGGGTGAAGACATCAGGAATCTACGTACAATTTCGTCTATTAAAGATGATTTGCCTGATCCCCCAGTTCCTGTTATTCCCAGAACAGGAGCAGTGTTTAAGACAGCAATTTCATGAAGTTTTTTGATAATTTCTCTGGTCTTTTCAGGTGTATTTTCACAAGCTGAAATCAGATTTGCAATTTGTTTATAATCAGTATTTAAAACTTTTTGCAAATCGAAAGTCTTTTTAATAGCAACACCGGTAGGATAATCAGATTTTTCGAGCAAATCGTTTATCATTCCCTGCAAACCCATCTTTCTGCCTTCATCCGGTGAATAAATATGTGCAATTCCATACTGATGCAGTTCTTCAATTTCATGTGGAAGTATAACACCACCACCACCGCCAAAAATCCTGATATGTCCGCAATCTGCTTCTTTAAGCATATCAAGCATATATTTAAAAAACTCAATATGCCCACCCTGATAGGAAGTAATTGCAATGGCATTGGCATCTTCCTGAATGGCACAATCTACTATTTCCTTTACGGAGCGGTTGTGTCCCAGATGAATAACTTCTGCACCGCTCGATTGCATAATGCGGCGCATAATATTAATGGCAGCATCGTGTCCGTCGAAAAGCGAAGCAGCAGTTACAATTCTGAGTGGGTTTTTTGGTTTGTATGGTTGAGTTTGATTCATTGTTAATAAGTGCTTTATTTCTGAATATTAACAACTAACTATGTGGAAAAGTTTTGCCAATTTTAAATTATGATTTAAAGTAACAAAATGATATTCAAAAAGAGACTAAAATTTTTAAAAAATAAGGCTATTTGTATATATAATCTCCGTTTTCATCAATGCTGATTTTAGGTAAATGTTTTTTTGTATGAAAATATTGATAAATATCCTGAAGTTTTTCCCAGAAGGAGAGGAGTGCTTTTTGAGAAGCATAATCTTTTTGAAGTTTTTCAACTCCATCTTTATCGAGTTTGCAAGGAAAAATGGCAACCTGAATTTTAGTTTGTCCACTATTACGGGCTTCAATTGCATATAAATAAAGTTCTTTAATTTTATCGTCTGTTATTGGGATGCAACCAATAGTAACATTATTGCCATGAATGAAAACATCACCACCCAAGTCGGAAGCATTGCTTTTTATTTTGTCGGAAGCATTTGGATAATTAATGCCAAGTGAAAGATAAAAATTACTTGCCGGATTAAATCGCTCAATCTGATATATACCTTCGGGAATTTGTCCGTCACCTTGTTTTCTCTTCGGTCCAAGTTTGCCGGAGAATGAACTGAAATCATATGTATTTATAAGTTGATATTTTTCCTGTAATTTGTCTTTTGCCCAAAGTTCGAGTTTTCGTTCTTTTTTATAAGCCATTAGTAGTATTTCAAGCTTATTTAGCTTAAGATTGAAGGTTTTAAGATGAGTTTGTATTTGCTTTTCTTTTTCCTTATAGGCAGTTTTTACTCTTTCAAACTGCATTTGCCTGGTTTTAAATCCTGATTGAGCTGTAAGTTGTAAAGCAATAAATGTCATAATTATACTTATAATTTTTTTTCCGTTCATATAAAATCTTATATATTAAGTGTATGATTACTCAATGCATGTTTTAGTCTTTTTATATCTTTGATATAATATTCATTTGTTAGGGTATTCCATTTATCCAAATTTATTACTATTTTTTCTTTTGTATTTTTATTTATAGCTATTAAATTGAACCAAATTCGCTTTTTATTGCATTTATCACAAGTGCTTTCATTAGCTAAGAATTCATGATTACAAAACCTACAAAACTTATTTATGTCGTTCATTGATTTTATTGAACTGATTGGAATCCTTGCCTTTATAATGTATGATAAAGAAGAAGTATTTAAAATACCATTATTATCTTCAAACTCAACTTTTACTCTGCTTGAATCATTCTTTGTAGATTTCACAAAAGCATAAGCCATAAATGGACTTCCTAAAATAGCAACCATAATTAAGCCTAATCCTAATAAATCCCTTTTATAGCCTTCGTGTATTACTTTATAGAAAAAATATAAATAAAAAAATGCAACAATTGTAATCAGTATAATTACATAGATTTGCAAACCCCATAATTCATTATTAGTAAACATTTTAATGGCTTTTTATTTTGTAAATAATTCCTTTAAACTTAACTAATGTTTAAAGTTTTTTTATTAATTTTTTATTTAATAGTTTTAGCAAGCTGTTCATATTTACTTGCCTCTTCCATTTTACCCATGTATTTATAACTTGACGAAATATTCTGAAGTAAAACGGAATCAGTTTTGTTTATTTCATAAGCTTTTAGAAAATAGGTAAGTGAGTTTTGATGTTCGCCTTTCATCCCCATTGCAACTCCTAGGTTTTTCAATACAGCTAAATTCTTTGGATTAATTTTATTTGCTTTTTCCAAATATGTTATTGATTTCTCCAACTCATTGTAATATGCTCCATAAATATAACCAATGCGTTCCATCGCATTGTCATCTTTTATATCATTAGTAGCTATCGTATTATAATCTTTTAAGGCTAATTCATATAGGTTTTTTTCCAAATACGTTCTAGCTCTTTTTTCATAGATAAAATTAAGTCTGACATCCGGATTATGTTCAATTGCATTACTCCATAAAGAGATGTTATTTTTCCATACTTTTGTCCGTTCAGTTGTTTTAAATGCAAAAACTATACTTAAAATGAGTGTAATACTTATAATAGAATAACCAATATATTTATCTGAAGATTTTTTTTGAATATAATAATCTGCAAGCATTCCAACTATAAATGAAAGTCCAATATAAGGAATATAAGTGTAACGATCTGCTATGATTGCTCTTCCAACTGAAATAAATTGTAATACAAGAGTAATTGTAAATAAATAGAATAATATTCCAAAAACAATTATACGTGGAATTTCTTTCTTCTTTGTTATCAACCAAATTATTAGGGCAGCAATAATAAAGCAAATATAAGGTGAAATCCGAAAGATAAAAGGTAATTGTCCTGTTTGAGTAATTGATGGATATGGATAAAATGCTGAGAGATTTGACGGATTAATAAATTTAAATATATAGGTAATGAAGCCATAAGAAGCATGAATTATTCGTTGATATAGTGTGAATGTTTCAAATTTATTGATTGCAGTTGTCGATTGTAGATTAACTGACATTATTCCAATAATAATTGCAATAACAATAAATGGAATTTTCTCATAAATAAGTTTCATTGAAAACTTTCTTCTTTGAAAATAATCTATTAAAAGCAGAACAAAAGGGAAAGGAACTGCCATTGCTTTTGATAAACATGAAAAAATAAACAAAATAAGTGTTATTAGTAGTTTCCAAATTTTACCATCTTCCAAATACTTTAAATATGAAATTAAACCAGCTATAAAAAAGAAAGTATAAAGTACATCTTTTCGCTCTGAAATCCATGAAACAGATTCAACATGCATAGGATGAATGGAAAATAATAATCCTGCAATTATTGCTGGCCAAATTCTTTTTTTACTAAGAAAATAAATGAATATAAATACCAGAATTGCATTAAAACCGTGAGTGATAACATTAGTTAAGTGATATGAAGAAGGATTAAGTGCAGACATTTGGTAGTTAAGTGCAAGCGAAAAGGTAGTAATTGGATGATAATTGTTTGTAAGTCTTTGAAATTCATCATTAAACTTAAAAATATTAAGTATTCCCTGCCAGGAAACATCTCGAAGAAGTTGATTATTTACAACATATACACCATCATCCCATGTGTCAATAAATTCATTTTTTAATGATGGAGAAAAGGTAACAATACTAATTATAAAAAGAAGTAAAATAACAGAATAGAACTGATATTTTTTCTTGAAAAGTCCAGATGCATTTGATTTATTTTTAGCATTTTCTAATGGTTTATTATTTGATTTTTTTTCTACCTTCTTATTTTTATATGCTGATTTCATGTCAAATATAAATTATTATTTTTGCAAACATACAAATATAAATTCAATTCAATAAAGTGAAAAATCATTTTAAATTTGAAATCAGCTAAAATATTTTGAGGTTTTCAAAATGTTACAATTTCAGGTTGGTAATGATTTTGAAACCACAATTTTCTGATAAAAAGAGTGTTTTAGATTTGAAGTAGCAGAGG
>CAIZXK010000629.1 GCA_903936865.1 uncultured Bacteroidales bacterium
AAAATTAAAAAATTAGTTTCATTCGATGACAAAGAAATAAAACGTTTCATTCGATGACAAAAAAGTATTAGCGAAAATTAGCGCCATTCGCGGGCAAAGAAAAAAAACATTCGCAGAATAAAATAAAAAAATTATTACCCGCTAATTACGCAGATTAACGCGAATAAAAAGAAAGAATTAGTTTCATTCGATGACAAAGAAATAAAACGTTTCATTCGATGACAAAAAAGTATTAGCGAGAATTAGCGTCATTCGCGGGCAAAAAACAATATTAGTGAAAGAAAATACAATGGATTATAAAAGAATACAAAACACCCGTGTACTCGTTACTGGTGGTGCAGGTTTTATAGGTTCCAATTTATGTGAAGACTTGCTCAAATACAACAATGAAGTTGTTTGTCTGGATAACTTTGCAACCGGAAGGGTAGAAAATATAACAGAATTTCTGAATCATCCCAAGTTTACTTTAGTTGTTGGAGATATCAGGAATTTGGAAGATTGTAAAAAAGCCATGGAAGGAGTTGAAATCGTATTGCAGCAAGCTGCTTTAGGCTCAGTTCCCCGCTCACTAAATGATCCTACTACTACCAATTCTGTAAATATCAGTGGATTTTTAAATGTTTTGATAGCTGCTCGTGATGAAAAAGTTAAACGAGTGGTTTATGCTGCCAGTTCTTCTACTTATGGCGATTCGCCTAATCTTCCTAAGGTAGAGGATGTAATCGGTTTGCCGCTTTCTCCTTATGCTGTTACAAAATATGTAAATGAGCTTTATGCACATGTGTTTGCAATAAATTATGGACTTGATATTGTGGGTTTGCGTTATTTTAATGTATATGGCCGTCGCCAGAATCCTAATGGTGCTTATGCTGCAGTAATTCCAAAATTTACAATGCAACTGATGGCTCACGAAACACCACATATTAACGGAGATGGAAGCAACTCAAGAGACTTTACCTATATCGACAATGTAATCCAGATGAATCATTTGGCTGCATTATGGGACAGGAAAAGCAATCTGAGCGGAGCAAAACCTGCCCTGAGTGGAGTCGAAGGGGCAATAGTTTTCAACACAGCTGTAGGCGACAGAAATGATTTGAATATGCTGGTAAACTATCTAAAGCAATACTTAAGTGAGTTTGATCCAGCAATTGCCAATGTTGAAATAAAATATGGACCTAACAGACAGGGTGATATCCCACATTCATTGGCAAGCATCGAAAAAGCTCAGAACTTAATGGGTTACAATCCTTCACATAATCTGCAAATGGGATTAAAAGAGGCAGTTAAATGGTATTGGGAGAATTTGAAGTAATAAAATCATAAACTAAATATGCACTAATTATCTATATTAAATTACAAAAAAATATTAGTGAATTAAAAATAAAAATATTATGAAAAAAGCTTTAATAACAGGAGCGGATGGCTTTATTGGATCTCATTTAACAGAATTGTTACTTGAAAAGGGATATCAGGTAAGAGCTCTCTCTCTATATAACTCTTTTAATTATTGGGGATGGCTCGAAGATCTTCCTGCCAATCCAAATCTTGAAGTTGTTACAGGAGATGTTCGTGATCCTCATTTTGTAAAACATATTATGAAGGATATGGATATTGTATTTCATCTGGCTGCTTTAATTGCTATTCCTTACTCATATCATGCACCTGATACTTATGTGGATACCAATGTTAAAGGAACACTAAATATTTGTCAGGCTGCAAAGGAGCTGGGAAATATAAGGGTAATCCATACCTCAACTTCAGAAGTTTATGGAACCGCACAATATGTTCCAATTGATGAAAAACATCCCAAACAGCCACAATCACCTTACTCCGCATCTAAAATAGGGGCAGATGCCATGGCTATGAGTTTTTATAATGCTTTTGAATTACCGGTTACTATCGCCAGACCTTTTAATACATATGGTCCACGTCAATCTGCAAGAGCTATTATTCCAACAATTATTTCTCAAATTGCCAGTGGAATGAAAGAAATAAAATTAGGAGATTTATCACCCACCCGTGATTTTAACTTTGTTAAAGATACTGCAAGAGGTTTTTTGGATTTAGCAGAATGTGATGAAAGTATAGGAAAAGAAGTAAATATTTCATCAAATTATGAAATATCTATGGCTGATACTCTGAATCTGATAAAGAAAATTATGATATCTGATGTTCAATTTATTACCGATGAACAACGTATCAGACCGGAAAATTCTGAAGTTTTCAGATTATGGGGTGATAACAAATTAATAACATCTGAAACTTCTTGGAAGCCTATTTATAATATCAAAACTGGATTAAAAGAAAC
>CAIZXK010000630.1 GCA_903936865.1 uncultured Bacteroidales bacterium
TGTAATTTTAAGTGATGAAATGATTATTGATATGTTAAATTTTCGCTTCTATGATACTATTTTAAAGCTTCTTTTCAATTTGCCATAATTGCAACGATTCCCTATCGTAAAAAATATCGTCACCAATTTGTACTTGGTATAAATTATTACCCAATAATTTATACATATCCTTAAGATAATTAATTTTTGCTTCTTTTTCTTTGGCATCAAATGCCTCAAATGTTATTTTTATTATTTTCATATTTTTAATTTTTATATAAATACTTTTGTTGTAAAAATAAGTTTGTAATTCTTATAATTTCATGTTTACAAAAATAAATAATTCAATTTTTAGAAGCAAGCTTTTTTAAAAATATAAATTTTACATAAATCCAAATTATATAATAAATTAATCCCTGAGGCAACGAACAGAAAATCCAGTTTCCTTGTTGTCTTTGCTTCTGAATGCTTCCCTGTTACCGAAGGTCAAGTTTCTTTCCCAGGCTTCAGTCGTATCGTACTCTTTAGAACTCCACCAGAAGCCGTTGTCTCCAATATAGTTGTCTCCAATAAAACGGCAGCCTCCCGGAAGAGCTGTAAAACCGGTTTCGTTAGTAGCACTTTTATTGGGTTCAACCCAGTGGGCTATGCCAGCTTCTTTAAGTTTGCCTCCTGCAATAGTTTCGCCACCCAAATAGGTTATTAATGTTGACCATTCTGTATCTGAAGGTACATGCCAGCCCGTAGGGCATAATTTACGTGAATCAACTACTGTGTAAAAGTTATATAATCTGCCATAAGTAGTACTATTGCTTGGTGTGTTGTCATAATCGCAATAGGCTCCGGTTTTTAAATCCCCCCAAGCATATGTTTCAGTTACATTGGGTATAGCATCTCCATTGCTGTAACGGGTTGTTTTCAGGTTTTGTTTTATCCATGTTTGGCTTCCAATCTTTACAATATCATAAACATTGCCATCAATATCGGTAACGGTTTCAACAAAACTTAATACAAAGCTTGTTTCACCTCCATTTTGTAAAATATTAATTGTATTTTCTGCTTTTTTGCTATTTTGTTCAATGCGTAATCTATGGCTACCATAAGCAAGATTAGTTTTATAAGGAGTAACTCCAACTTTTATATTATCGATAAAGAGATCAATACCAGAAGGAATGCTGCTAATGTTTACTTCTCTTCCTAATTGATTGTTAAGACTTGTCTTTAGGCAACGAACAGAAACCCCTATTGTCTTTATGTCGTTGCTAGTGCCTGCATGACATCCGCTATTGTAATTCATTTTCCTGCCACTCCTTTCCCAGTCGAGTCCTTCTACGCTCTCGGTAGAACTCCACCAGTTGTCGGCGTCGTTGGGAATACTGAAGTATTGACCGCTGTAACTTCGGTAGCCACCAGAAAAGGGTCTAGAGCCGATTTCGTTGGTAGCTCCGATATTATCATCATTCCAGTGGGCAAAGCCTGCTTCTTTAAGTTTTCCACCACCAATGGAAGTTCTGCATCCAAGATAATCGATTAGTATTGACCATTCTGTATCTGAAGGTACATGCCAGCCCGTAGGGCATAATTTACGTGAATCAACTACTGAGTAAAAGTTATATAATCTGCCATAAGTAGTACTAATGCTTGGTGTATTATTATAATCGCAATAGGCTCCGGTTGTTAAAGTCTTCCATGCATTATCGTCAATAACATTGGGTATAGCATCTCCATTGCTATAATGGGTTGTATTCAGGTTTTGTTTTATCCATGTTTGGCTTCCTATCTTTACAATATCATAAACATTGCCATCAATATCGTTAACTGTTTCAAAAAAAAATGCAAAGTTTGTTTCTCCTCCTATTTGAGTAATATTAATCGTTTTTTCTGCTTTTTTACTATCTTGTTCAATGCGTAAACTATGGCTACCAAAAGCAAGATTAGTTTTATAAGGTGTAATACCAACTTTTATATTATCAATAAAAAGGTCAACACCAGAGGGAATGCTTGTAATGAGGATTTCACGACCAAATTGCAGAATGTAATTTGTTTCACCTCCATTTTGTAAAATGCTAATCGTTTTTTCAGCTTTTTCATTTTCTTGAACAATACGTATATTATGATCCCCAAAAGTAAGATTAGTTTTATAAGGTGTAATACCAACTTTTATATTATCAATAAAAAGGTCAACACCAAAAGGAATACTGCTGATGTTTACTTCTTTGCCATTGGCAAGTATGGCATTTATAGTGGCTGTTTGCCCTTCGGTAATGGTGGTTTTTTCTATTGCTGTGGCATAACCACTTAATGAAAGTTCGATAGTATAATCACCAATCAATAATTCTTTAATGGTAGCAGGAGTAGTTCCGTAGTTTTTGCCATTAATGCTAATGTTAGCTTCAAATGGTGTAGTCATAACTTTGAGCATACCTAAGCGTGGTGTTGGGTTAAGTTTTATTTCAAGCGGTTGCCCAATATTTACGGTTTGCTTTTCGGTAGCAGTAGTATGTTTATCCAATTTTGCTTCAAAAGTATAAACACCAGGGTTTAATCTTCCCTGCCAGTTACCGTTTGCTTTTCGTTGTCCGTTTACATAAATATCTGCAATAGGTTCGGTAGTAATGCTAACTCCTGCAAAAGTAGGTTTCATATCAATAGTAATGGATTTGGTTTCGCCGGAAGCTAAATTAATATTTTGTGAAGTAGTTTCATACATATCAAGAGAAACAGAGATTGTGTGTTCACCTAAAGGTACATATTCTTTTGAACAAGGAGTAGTTTTATTTAAGGATTGTCCATCAAGGCTAACAAATGCATTACTTTCGGGCGTGGTTGAAATGTTTATTGTTCCAAAACTTGGTTTTGCTGTAAATGCTAGCTGTTGATTGGATTCTGGAGTAAGTATTACTTGTTTGTCAATAAATTCATATAGGTCTTTTATTAATTTAATTGTCTTTTCTCCGCTAGGAATCTGTTCAACTTTACATGGTGTTGTTTTGCCAATTGCCATACCATTGATATATACATTTGCATTTACTTCCGGTTCAGATACAATATTCAACGTTCCATAATTGGGTTTAAATTTAATATCCATCTTTTGTTTTACGCTATCAGTTAATTCTAAAAAACCTGATTCGTTTAAGTATAATTCTTTTTGAAGCCGCCAAGTGTATTTGCCAATGGGCAATTCATTTTGGTAAGGTGTTTTGCCTGCAGGCAGGTCGTTAATATAAACATCTGCTCCGGCAGGTTCTGTATTTATTATAAGCCATTGCGATTCTATTTCATTTTCCTGTACAGTAGTAATTACTTTACCTGTTACCAATACCATTTCATAAACTGTAGATTCTTCTATTGGTATGGTATAAGCATAGTTTCTTAAAAGGCCTAGTTTCCTATGACTTATTGTTATACGTTTGGCTCCACGAGGAACATAAAGCCAGTATTCTGCTTGTTTTTTTACAATAGTAGTTATGCCCAAAGCACCACCATCCCAAGTAAAACCATCTTCGGTTGTTACTACTTTAATAATGGCACACTTTTCACCATTTTGGTCTGGTTTAGGGTAATTTAAGCGTGCATCCAAATCGTTCTCCAACAAACGAAAGCTCTTAACACTAATGTTTTGTGCTTGTATCTGGATAGCCATTAACAAAAACAAAAATAGAAAATTATACTTCTTCATAAATATTTTTTAAAAATCGACCGCAAGCGGTAATAATCAAATAATCAAATTGTCAAATGAATCAAATAACTTAATCCCTAAGGCAACGCACAGAAAACCCGTTTGTCTTACCGTATTCACTTCTGTAGGTATTGCTGCCATCATAGTATACGTACCTGCCCCAGGCGAATGTAGTACCGCTTTCGGTCGAACTCCACCAGTAGCCGTTATTGCCAATGTTGCCGTACGTCCCATAGTCATCACGGTAGCCACCAGGAAGGGCTGTAAAGCCGGTTTCATTGGTTGCTGATGCATTGGGGCTATTCCAATGGATTAAGCCGGCTTCTTTAAGTTTGCTACCTGCAATAATATAGTCACCCAAATAAGTTGTTAGCGTTATCCATTCGGCATCGCTGGGCACATGCCAGCCTTTAGGGCATAGGTTTCGTGAATCAGCTAATGCATACCAATTGTATAATCTTCCATAAATATCGCAATTACTTAATTTATTTTTATATACACAATTTGCTCCTGTTGTTAGAGTTTCCCACGTGGAATTTTCAGTTACATTGGGTATGGCATCTCCATTGCGATAGTGGGTAGTTTTCAGGTTTTGTTGCATCCATATTTGGTTGCCTATCTTAGCAATATTATAAACATTGCCATCAAAATCGGTAATGGTTTCACCAAAACTTAATACAAAGCTTTTTTCACCTCTATTTTGATTAATATTAATCGTTTTTTCTGCTTTTTTGCCATCTTTTTCAATTCGTAAATTATGATTACCAAAAGTAAGATTGCCTTTAAAAGGTGTTTGTCCAATTTTGACGTTATCAATATATAAATCAACTCCGGAAGGGGTGCTGCTAATATTTATTTCACTGCCATTGGCAAGTGTGGCATTTATTGTGGTGGTTTGTCCTTCGGTAATGGTGGCTTTTTCTAAAGCTGTTGCATAACCAGTCAAAGAAAGTTCAACAGTATAATCGCCAATCAATAAATCCTTAATGGTAGTAGGTGTAGTTCCATAACTTTTGCCATTAATTTTAATAATAGCATAAAAAGGTGTACTTATTATTTTGAGCATACCTAAGCGTGGTGATGGGCTAAGTTTTAATGTAAGCGGTTGCCCAATATTTACAGTTTGCTTTTCGGTAGCAGTGGTGTGTTTATCTAATTTTGCTTCAAAAGTATAAACACTGGGATTTAATCGTCCCTGCCAGCTTCCGTTTGCTTTTTGCTGACCATTTACATAAATATCTGCTTTGGGATCGGTTGTAATGCTTACTCCAGCAAAAGTAGGTTTCATAATAAAAGAAACTGGTTTAACTTCTCCGGGCGTTATAGCAATGCGTTGGTTGGTGGTTTCGTACATATCAAGGCTTACACTTACAGTATGCTCACCCGTGGGAACAGTTTCCAAATTGCAAGGCGTAGTTTTACCCGTAGGTATTCCATTCAAATTTACACTTCCACCATTTTCTGGGATGCTAGAAATTTGGAAAGTTCCAAAATTAGCTTTAAGATTAATATTAATCTTTTGCTTTTCTCCTCCAGTTGTTAATTCAAAAATACCTGATTCGTTTAAGTATAATTCTTTTTGAAGCCGCCAAGTGTATTTGCCAATGGGCAATTCGTTTTGGTAAGGAGTTTTGCCAGCTGGCTGGTCGTTAATATAAACATCTGCTCCGGAAGGTTCTGTATTTATAATAAGCCATTGCGATTCTATTTCATTTTCCTTTACAGTAGTAATTACTTTGCCAGTTACCAATACCAATTCATAAACACTTGATTCTTCTATGGGTAAAGGGTATGCATAATTGCGTAAGATTCCTAATTTGTCGTGGGCAATGGTCAACCGTTTGGCTCCGCGAGGTAGATAAAGCCAGTATTCTCCAGTTTTCTTTTCGCTGGAGGTTATCCCCAAAGCATCGCCATCCCAACGAAATCCTATTTCGGTAGTTTGTATTTTAATAATGGCACACTTTTCGCCATTTTGGTCTTTTTTAGGGTAATTTACACGTGCATCCAAATCGTTCTCCAGCAAACGAAAGCTCTTAACACTAATGTTTTGTGCTTGTATTTGGAAAGTAAACAGAGTAAAAAACAAAATTATTACAACTCGTTGCATAAGCTAAGTGTTTGTTTATTGTTTATTAGGTTGTTTGTTCATGCTGATAATAATTAAAAATCGCTAAGGCCATAAATGCTTCCATCTGCACTTTTCTCGGGTTGCCATGTACGTACATGAATGGTTGGTTGTTCCGGATTGCTGATATCTAATAGAAGAAAAAGATAGCCTTTATCACCGTAATTTGCCGAAAAATAATCTTGTTTTATCTGAATACCATATATTTCATCTCCTTTACCTGATTTTCGTACTTCGCAATTCTCAAACTTAATATTAATAAATTCGTTGCTTGCAAAGGAATGTCGTAGTTTTTTCAGATATTCTTCTTTAGAATAACGATTGTATTTTACAATTTGATTACTCATAAAATTAGTTTCGGGAGTTGTAGCCACTTTCAATACGCTTCCAATAATAATTAAGGCATCATCAGCAAAAATATTTTGGATATAATCATCACGTTTTAAAGCATAAGCAGTTTTGTAATTTTCCAAAAAATTAATAAGCGTCATTCGTACTTTTTCATTCCAAAGTTCTTTTGATGCAATATCCCCTATCGTATTTTTACTCAACCCAAAAGTTAGATTCGTTACCATACCTGTTTCATTAAAATAAAAAACAACATCTTCCATAAAAATCCGGTCGTTATTTTTAAACTTAAAACGCATAGGTAACGAACGACAAATTATACCATTCTCATGTTTTAAATAACGTAATTTGGGTTCGCTTATAATTTTAGCTTGTCCATATTTAACTAATTTCTGAAAAACGATAAATCCATCGGAAGTAAACAAAGAGCGAACAGTATCATATTGTTGATTTTGTATTGCTTTCTGTATTTTAGTCATTGCACTTTCGTAAAGTGTCTTATTGGTAATTTCTGTAAAATTTTCTTCAATGTGATTTGCTTTAGTATCTGTAGTTAGTGAAGCAAAAGTTTTAGTTTCTTCAACATTTTTTGTTACAGTAATAAAGCTATTCCTAAAAGGAATTGCATCAATAGTTTCAATTACTTCATGCAATTCATTGTCAATAGCAGATTCTCCTTCAAAAATATATTCGGCTTTGAGTTTTATCTCTTCTGCGTTCACATTGCCTGTTAATTCTACAATACCGTTTCCGTCTTTTGCACTCACAATATTGCTCCAATCTCTACCATCCCAATAACTATAGTCGAAATTTTGAACAATTTGTGTTTTGTATTTTACTTTTAAAAATGCCGTTGTAAGATTTTGCTCGTTTTTCACGGAAGCAATAGAAATTTTCAGATTTGCAAAAATATTATTTATTTGAAATGGCAGCCATGTTTTTAGTAATTGGATTGAGCCGTTTTCATCTTTGATGTCAATACCATTTCCTTCGGGATGGCTGTTCAATAGTGTTAATGACCAATAGTAATATCGGAGAGCATCTGCTATTTGAAGATTTTTTTCGGTATTAATACCATTTCGGGCAAATTCAATAATTTTATTTTTGCGTTCAGCAAATATTTTACTTAATTCACTTCGTTTAATAAATCGCAATACTTTGGCTTCAGGTTCATTGCTTTCTACTATACGTTCTGTATTGGTAAGTGTAGCATTAGAATATGTTTGAATAATGGATTTTACTTTTTCATCTATTTTGCCATTTTGTTCTGTTTGTTGCTGCTCAAAATTGCTTTTTACTTGTACCTGTATCTGGTCAATTAACATCGAAAGGGCTTCTTTGTCGGCTTGTTTAAGTGTTTTTCCTACGCCTTCGCCCCAAATATATAGCGAATTAGATTTAATATCTTTAATATCTTGTCCATTAAGGTTAA
>CAIZXK010000631.1 GCA_903936865.1 uncultured Bacteroidales bacterium
CAATTTTAAAGTCCTTACTTCGACTTCGCTCAGTACATAGCATTTACATTAGTAAACTGCGGTTTTAAAATCTTGTTCGCCTCGAAAAATCTAATTTTTAGAACCTCTTTTAAGATTATCAAAAAATTAATAAAAAAGGCTGCTTTGGAAAATCTGAAGCAGCTTTTTTACTTCAGGATTTTAGAAAAATATTCTTTTTCGTATTAAATATTATATCTTTGTAAAATATTAACTGAGGTAAGTTAAATAGTATATAGGCATATTTTTAATCTTTGAATTTATGTCTTAAAAACATCAGAACGCGGATGACGCAGATACGTTCCGTAAACGCTGATTAAAACGGATTTTTTCAAAATGAGTTGATTTACATTGTATAAAAATCCGCTTTTATTTGTGTTTCCCGCTGGGATCAGCGTCATCCGCGTTCCGAAAAATAAATCATACGATTTACTACTGCTTTTAAAATGTAATATTAAATAATTTTTATTACTTATATGGAAATTTCAAAATCAATATTTTGGGAAACTGATTCAAATAAAATTAATTGGGATACTAACCCGGTCTATATCATTCATAAAGTTCTTATGTATGGAACAATAAATGATTGGCAAATTATTATGCAGAAATACGGAAAGGAACGTATTAAAGATGAAGTATTACAAATGAAAGATATTGATCCTAAATCTCTAAGTTTTTTAAGTTGTATTTTTAATATCCCAAAAGAAAAATTCAGATGTTACACACAAATACTATCTTCCCCAAAACACTGGATTTATTAGAAAGTATTATGCAAATAAATGCATTACAGCAGTTTTCACTTGCAGGTGGAACTTCTTTAGCATTGCAAATTGGTCATCGTATTTCAGTTGATCTGGACTTTTTTGGAAATGCTCCAATAAACAAAGAGTCACTATTTGATTTGTTTACCCCATTTGGGAAACTAAAATTGATTACTCAAAGTACTAATATTTTAATTTTTGAAATAAACAATATTAAAATTGATTTTATAAGTTATCGATACCCATTAATCAAACCCTTAATTAATATAAACAATATCAGGCTATTTAGCATTGAAGATATTGGAGCAATGAAATTGGCAGCAATTGCAGGAAGAGGAAAAAAACGCGATTTTATCGATCTTTTTTTCTTACTAAAATACTTTTCTTTAAAAGAATTAATTTCATTTTATAATTCAAAATTTATTGATGGATCAGAATTTTTGGTATTAAAGAGTTTAACCTATTTTGATGATGCTGAACAAGATGAAGATTTACAAATGATAAACCCTGTAAATTGGTTAATGGTTCAATTGACAATTATAGAAGAGGTAAAAAAAATGTATAAATAATAATTCCTTTATACCCACAATCTTTATTATATTCGCCACTAATTGCACTAATTACACTAATTTTTTAAATAAAACACTAATAAAAATCCTTGCGGATTTTAGGAATAACTTTATTATTGCAGTTTAATTATCATTTTTCTTAAAAAATAGTTGCAATTCTACTTTTTTTATTTAATTTTGCCATCTGGTTAAACTATATGATTAATCCATTTAATTAAAAGCTATATGAGTTTAAAAGAAACAGATACTGAACAAATTATACTATTGGCAGCCAAAGAAGTCTTTTTTAAAAAAGGATATGATGGTGCACGTATGCAGGAAATTGCAGATGAAGCTGGAATGAATAAAGCTTTGCTACACTACTATTTCCGTAGCAAAGACAAGCTTTTTGAGGCAATTTTCAACGATGCTTTTCAAAAATTTATTCCCCGAATGGTAGAAAAAATGGCTTCTGACGCAAGCTTTGAAGAGAAAATTATATCATTTGTTGATAATTATATAACTGTTATTATGGAAGTTCCACAAATTCCTAACTTTATTCTAACAGAAATCAACAGAAACCCTGAAAGGATAGTTGAAATAATGAAAAAGATAGGTATGCAACCTGAAATCATAATTTCAGGAATCCAGAAAGATATTGAAGAGGGGAAAATTATTGCAGTTAATCCTAAGCATTTATTAATAAATATTATAGCGCTTTGTGTGTTTCCATTTGTAGCTAAACCATTGTTGCAAAATATGTTATTTGATAATAATTCGGGAGATTATCATACTTTTTTGCTTGAACGCAAAAAAGAAGTCAGTCAGTTTATAATTAATTCAATCAAGATTAACTAATGAAAAAGTTTTTATTACTGATCTTTTGGCTTTCGGCAAGTATTGCATATAGCCAATCTGTTGATATACAGTTGTGCTATCAGAAAGCTACAGAAAATTATCCCTTGATAAAGCAAAAGGGAATGATAAATGAAGCTGGAAATTTAAAAATAAGAAGCCTTAACAGCAATTATTTACCTCAGCTCACTATTAATGCACAACTAAGTTATCAATCGGATGTTACCAAACTGGCAATAAACATTCCCTTTGTCAATATCCCTGAAAATTCAAAGGATATGTATAAGGCTAGCCTTGATATCAACCAGTTGATTTGGGATGGTGGAAGTATTTCAGGACAAAGGAAAGTGGAAAACATTAGCACTCAAAACGAACAGCAGAACCTGGAAACAGAAATCTATAAACTTAAAGAAAGAGTGAATCTATTGTTTTTCAATATTCTTATCCTGAAAAAGAACAAAGAATTGCTTGAAATTTCGAAGGCAGATATTGGTTTGAAATTGCAAAAAATTGAATCAGGAGTAAAAAATGGAGTGCTTAATGAAAGCAATGCTGACAATCTGAAAGCAGAAATTCTTAAAATTGATCAGAAGATTATTGAAATACAGACTTCGGAAAAAGCTACTATTGAAATGCTTAAAGAATTTTGTGGTATGGAAATTGCAGAAAATGCCCTTTTTTCAGTACCGGAAATAGCAGTTAATACGACTGTTTTCGAAAATAACAGACCTGAATTAAAGTCGTTTGAACTAAATAAAAACAAACTATCAGCTACTCAAAATGTATTGTCAACCAAACTGATGCCAAAAATATATGGTTTTGGACAATTAGGATATGGAAGACCGGGATTGAATATGTTATCCAATGATTTTCAGTCGTTTTATATAGTTGGAGCCAAACTAAGCTGGAATATCTGGAACTGGAATCAAACGAAAAATGACAAGAAAATACTTGAAATACAGAAAGATATTATCAACAACACTAAAGAAATTTATCAGAAAAACATGAAAATGGCTTTTCAAAGGGATGTAGCTGAAATAGATAAATTTACAGAATTGATTTTAAAAGATTTGGAAATAATTAATCTGAAAACCAGAATTGCTAAAAATTCTTCATCCCAGTTCGACAACGGCTATATTAATTCCAATGATTATCTGAATGATGTAAATGCAGAAACGATGGCAAAAATAAATTACGAAATCCATAAAATACAATTGCATAAAGCAAAGTTTGATTACATGGTAAATTTGGGAAAATTATAAATTAATAAAAAATCTGCCAGATTTATGTTTATTCTAAACCATTCCAAACAATTCCACAATATTCTTAATTATCAAATAGTTACATAATAGAAAAGGAACTGTATGGAACTATTTTGAAAGAAAAAGTATTATTTGTTGTACCTAATGTTA
>CAIZXK010000632.1 GCA_903936865.1 uncultured Bacteroidales bacterium
ACCTAACTATGTAAGTAATTCTACTTACAGCAACCTTACAACTGCTGCATATTCAAACTATAACAATGATACAGCTACTGCCAATATTTATGGGAAAATGTATAATTGGTATGCAGTTAATGATAGTCGAGGATTATGCCCGACAGGATGGCATATTCCTGCAGATAATGAGCTTTCTGTATTAGCTTCTTATCTTAATGGAAATACCTTTGCAGGAGCCAAATTAAAAGAAACCGGTTTATCTCATTGGATTAACCCAAATACAGGTGCTGATAATTCTTCTAATTTCACTGCTCTTCCTGGTGGGGTGAGGAATTCTACTGGTAATTACTCTAGTCTTACATACTATTGCTATTTTTGGAGTGTTACAGAAAGTACTCCTACTAATGCCTGGTATTATTATTTGAGTTATAATGATGTTGCGTTTAATAGAGCTGATAACAATAAAAAACTGGGACATTCAATTCGTTGTATTAAAGATACTGTAATTGCTTCTTATAAAGTATATGATATTGATAGCAATGCTTATGATACGGTTCAAATCGGAACACAAATCTGGATGAAACAAAACCTGAAAACTACAAAATACCGAAATGGAAATTTAATACCCAATGTTACTGATAGTATTACCTGGGCTGCACTTACAACCGGAGCGTATGCAAATTATAATAACGACACAGCTTTTGTTACAACTTATGGTAGATTATATAATTATGCCTCAGTAGCCGATTCGCGGAATTTATGTCCAATCGGATGGCATGTTCCGAATAATTTAGAATGGTCAGCTTTAAATACTTATCTAGGTGACGAAAATGTTGCTGGTGGCAAACTTAAAGAAGTCGGATTAAGCCATTGGAATGCACCTAACTATGGAGCGACTAACGAAAGTGGTTTTACAGCTCTACCTGCAGGTAATCGTCATTATTTCTTTGGAAACTATGGGTATATTGGAGAATATGCACAATGGTGGAGTTCTAATGAATTTAATGCAAGCTATGCTTATTATGAAAGCTTATACCGTATTGATAGCAATGCATCTTTTACATATACTTATAAAAATCAAGGATTCTCAATACGTTGTATTAAAGACACTGCTTTGCTTCCTTTTAAAGTAATTGATATTGATGGCAATGCTTATGACACAGTTCATATTGGCACTCAGGTATGGATGAAACAAAATCTGAAAACTACAAAGTTCAGTAACGGAGATGCTATACCTAACTATGTAAGTAATTCTACTTACAGCAACCTTACAACTGCTGCATATTCAAACTATAACAATGATACAGCTACTGCCAATATTTATGGGAAAATGTATAATTGGTATGCAGTTAGCGATAGCCGTGGTTTATGCCCAACAGGTTGGCATGTGCCAACTGATAATGAATTTTCTGCTTTGAGAGCTTATTTGGGTGGAGACACCATTGCCGGTGGTAAATTAAAAGAAGTTGGTTTGTTTTATTGGGCTCTTCCAAATACTGCTGCTGATAATGTTTCTGGTTTTACTGCTCTTCCGGGTGGATACCGGAATACTACCGGTAATTACTTTAATCTTACTTACTATTGTTATTTATGGAGTGCTACAGAAAGCACTTCTACTTTTGCCTGGTATTATTATTTGAGTTACAATTATGCTACATTTAACCGTATTGATAACAATAAAAAACTGGGACATTCTGTTCGATGTATTAAAAATTAAAAATGGAATACAATATTTAATAAAATCCCTGTATATAAATAATATACAGGGATTTTTAATATAGAAATAATCGAAAAAATTATCTTGATTTAGAATGCATAAGTTATCCCAGCCATCAGATTGAAGCGTTGATTTGGATAATTATACCAGTTTTGATAACGTCCGGCAGTTAAATTATTTATATTCACAAATCCTGACAATATTTTTGAATAACGGTATTCAAAACCAAGATTAAAATCAATTATGGCATCAATTTCTTTTATAATCATTGTTCCATTCTCATAAGTTTTGGCATACGATTTTGTAAATGTGAAAATACTAGCCTGAGCAACTATTTTATTACTGATAGAATATCTTGCCGTTAGATTAGCATCAAAATTTGGTTTATGCCATGCTTCAGCCTCCACATCAGTGGAATAACGATACAAATTGGCACTTAGGTTAAAGTTCAATTTATCATCGTATTTAAACAAAAAAGAGGCATTGATTTTTAAACGGATTACCTTATCATATAAAACAGTAAACTGATTATCAGGTGCAGTATTTGTATCATTAACAAACAATGGCATTCCATCAATTGTTGAATTGGAAATACTTGCACTAAAATCAATGGTTTTAGTCAGACTTGAAGTTACACCACCATAAATTTCAAATTTTTTATTACTGAAACCTACTGGCACATTTGAATTTACAAAAGGATTTTCGTCTGAAATGGTTTTAAAACTACTCTTCTCTATTCCACCTGAAATGCCACCATATACCTTCAGTATTTTAGGAATAATATTAAGAGAAGCCTCCAGATGCGGATATATATGCAATTTGGAAGCAACACCAGTTGAAGTTGCAATACTTAAATCAACTCCTGCATAAAACATATATTCATTAAAATGTGTACTTATAAATGGTTTAAAACCAAAGATTGCACTGTTTATACTGCCAGTTTTATCATTTCCATTATTAAAATAATCAACTGAAGTTTTAATTCCTAATGTTTGTTTGTCAGAGAAATCGAAAAGCTTTACATTTTTATCCAGATCAAAACTAAATTTCAGGTTGTTTTCATGTGTGCTGTATTTATCTGAAAGATTGTAAAATCCCAAACCAATTTTGTGATTCAACGAAGCAGAATCAACATAATTGCTGTAATAAGCAGCATTGAATCCAATTAGTGCATACCGCTGCTTGATATCATCAGTAAACGATGGAAAATCAACAGGTTTAAATCCATAATAATTTACAACATCACGATGAAAAAACACTTCAACATCAATAGTTGATTTCTTAAAATACTTCATTCCATATACTTCCAGCAAGTTATTGGAATACTTGCTTTCAGCATAATCCTTAATACTTCCCGACGAGGATAAGTGTTTGGCATGAACACCATAACTGTATGATTTTGAACGAACCGAATTAGCATATACTTCCAGGTAAGGAGTTAGATAATTTCCAAAACCAGCCTTTATAAGGTTCTTATACAACTTAGTAATAGGTTCTCCAACAATTTTGGCAGGTTTTATAGGTTCAAGCATAAACGAAGTTGGTATCTTTTTGCTTTGAATAGTATAGCTAAAATTAGGCTGTTCGTAAGTAGAATCCTTAATACCTGGATTAAAATTCAGCTTAAATGCATCCGAAATGGTTGGCTCGTAAGAAGCAATTACCGTTACTTCGTTTTTATCATCAATAATCTGACTGTATGCTTTATGCGAAAACATCGCAATAACAACAATAAGCAGCAATTGATATTTTATTATTCCGATAAAAATTTTTCTTGTCATTGTTTTAAATTTTAATAGTTTAACAATTATATTGCTGATTAAAATGTTTGATTATTGATAATATCCGATTTGGTATCCAGATTAATCTTTACATCTTCTTCTTTGTCCTTATTTTCTTTGTCCTGCTTTTTCTTTTCCTGCAACTCTTTTTCCATCTGAAGAATAGCATTGTATTTATCATTTGCAATCTTTACCAGTTCAGCTCCGTCATATTTATCAATAATACTTTGCAAGGTAGCTTTTGCCTGCGAAAAATTATTTTCCTTTACATAAATATCCGACCATAAAATCAGAATCTTAGCCAGCCAGTATTCGCTTGATGGTGCATTACTTATGTATTCATAAATAATACTTTCTGCTTTTACATAATTCTCCATTTTATACTGGATAAAAGCAATATAGTACTTGGCTTCGGAACTTAATTCTCCGTTTTTGGATTTCGACAGAAGACCAAACTCTGTTTGAGCTATTGCAATACTATCTATTGCCAGTGCCGATTTTGCAATTGTATAATGTGATTCATCTGTAATTTCGTTCGAAATTTTTGGCGTATTCAACAATACGGTGGAAGCAGCCATAGCAACGTCATATTTATTCAGCTGATAGCTGCATCGCATAATACCTATACGTGCAGTAAGAATATTGTTATTGAATTCGGCAGTAGAATCAAGGCGTTGGTAATAGGTAAATGCTTTCTCAAAATTCTTTTGTTTGTATGAAATATCAGCAGAATTAAGCAAAGCCTTTTCAGAAAACTTGGTTTTTGGAGCATTCAAAACATATTCGTAACCAGTAATTGCATCGGCAATATTACCCGATTTGTAGTCGCATTCGGCTTTATAAAAATGTGCCTGAATTGCAAATACTCCCGCAGGGAACTTATTGATATAATTGGCAAAGCCTGTTGTAGCCTTTTGGCAATCACCATCCATATAGCGGTTTTCGACAGCTACATAAGTGATGGAATCCTGCTCTTCGCTGCTAACATTTGCCGAAGGATAGGTTTTAACCTTTGCTATAAAATCATCCACTCTGTCCATGGAAACGTAAATATTACGCATGGTTATCAATGCTTCTTTTGCAGTGGAAGTACCCGGATATTTCTCTATAACTCTTTCCAGTGTCTGAATAGCTAATTCGTTCTTCTGCATATTGTAATGTATCAATCCGGTTTTGAGCAATGCATCTTTTGCATAAGTACTATTGGGATAGTTTTCGGTTATCATTTCATAATATTTTAATGCCTTTTCGTTATTATCCTCAATAAGATAGGTATTAGCCAATTCAAAAATAGAAGCTGCTGTATAGGTTGATTTCTTTTGATTGTTAATCAGATTCAGCAAGGTTGATATTTTCCCTTCAAACTTACCCTGAGCACCCTGGGATAATGCTTTTTGATATAATGCATAATCTTTATCCGGTTGATTTAATGCGATGGCTTTGTCGTAATTATCTATTGCATTTGCATATTCCTTGGTAATAAAATAACAATCGGCAGTTCGTAGCAAAGCATCGTTCTTTACTTTTACGGCTTCTTCCTTGGCATTCAGATTAAATTTTTTGAAATTAACCAACGCTTCGGTGTAGTTTTTCTGATTAAAATAAATGTAGCCGATGTTGTAATTGGAAGTATTGTATTCGGGTAAACTGAATGCTCCCGGCGAAACCTGAAACTTTTTATAACTTTTTAAAGCATCATCGGGATTGTTTAATTTAAAGAATGCTTCTCCAATCCAATTATAGGCAGAAGCCATCAACTGTTCGTTGTAATCGTTATCGATTGCTGTTTTGAAAAGAACCTGAGCTGCTTCCAGTTTGCCTTCATTAAAAAGCTCAACGGCACGATTGTATGCAATACGCTGATAGGCTTCCATTAAGCGGGCATCTTTCTTTTTGATGCTTTCTATTGAACTCAATGCGTCTTTGTAGTTTTTTGTTGACATATAAATAGTTACCAGATAGGTATTGGCTTCGTCAATTCTGGAAGATTTGGGATAATCGGCAATATATTTATTAAAGGATTCAATGGCATCATTATAAGGATTTAACGACAATTCGTTACATAACTTTGCATATTGAAACAGGGCATCTTCTTTTATATTTTCATCAAATCCCAACTTGTAAGCTGTGAGAAATGCATTGCGTGCAAATTTCTTTTGATTGGTTTTTATATAGCAATCGCCCAAATGATATTGAGCATTTTGTGTAAGAGAATCGTCAACTGTTAGCACTTTTTTTAACTCTGTAATAGCTGTATCGCAACTTCCTGCCTTGAAATACGCATAACCCAACTGATAATTATCTTCACGTTCAATCTTCACGGTAGCTTTTTGCTGGTATAAACGCAAATAAGGAATTGCTTCGGCAAAGCGATTGGTTTTGTAATAAGATTCGCCAATCAGGCGGGCAATTTCGGGCGCTCTTTTGGGAGTGGATGTCTTTAAAAGTTCGGGTGCAGTTTTTAGCAATTCATCATATTTACCTTGCAAATAATAAATCTGGGTAATATAATAGGGTACAACCGCTCCAAAATTTTCGTCTTTGGTTAGCTTTTCAAAATGCTGCAATGCCGTTTGATAACTCTTTTCAAGGTAAAGGATATGTGCATAATAATAGGTTGCAGGAGCTGCATAATGGGATTTTCCTTCCTTAACTTCTGCAAAATTCTTTTTGGCTTTGTCGTATTCCTGATTGCTGAAATTTGAATACCCTTTCTTGAAATGATATTCGGTAAGTTGCTTGGGATTTAACTCATAAATATCGACATTATCAAACGAACCAACTGCCGGCTTGTACTTGGCAATGGCATACTGATAGCTTGCCAGCTTAAACCAGGCCAGATTTATTTTGGAGTTTTCGGGATAATTATTTATAAATTGGGTAAGTTCGTATTCAGCGTCCTTGTTGAATAATTCGGTGGCACAAACCGCTGCATAAAAAGCGGCATCGGCAGAAATTACCGATTTATTATCGTTAATCTGAATAATAACTTCTTTAAATAACTCCCGGGAAGCTCCGTACTTTTCTTTCTCAAACAACTCTGTTGCATTCCGGTATATGGCATCGGGCTGCTTGTAAATACTTGTTTTTTGTGCAAAAACAAAAAGCTGGGAAAACACTAGTAAAGTGATTATTAATACTATTTTGCGCATAATTGTATTATTAAATTCGGATATAAAATTAAGCAAATAAAAGCGGTATCTATTTATGGTAATGATATACTTATTAACAACGGATATTTAACAACTTTCGGTATTTGGGCTTCCTAAGTTTTGTTGATTTTCACTTTACTATTTATCATGTATGGAAACAAAAAAGCCGATAGGTTATGGATATCGGCTTTTTTAAGTTTTCGTGAAGGGGATTTCGGCTATGTGAATGAATTTTAGTAGCAGGCCATTTTCTTAATTTGGCTTTTAAATTGCTCAGTTAGTTTTATTGAATCTGTCGAAATCGTGTCAACTGATGAAAATCCAATTCTTGTTAAAAAGTAATTATGGGATACTTCAATAGTTGTGTCAGACTCTTCATCAACACTATGGTCATAAGAAAAGTAACTATATGTAAAAGCTTTTAACTGATTAGATTCATCGAAAAATAAATATGAATTCATTGTTTCAAAAGCTCCAGCATCTCCAAAAACATCAGCTAATTTTATGTTGTTGGTAATAGAGTCGTTTTTTATATCATAAATCCATAACGATATCATTGTAGATGAATACTCTCCTGGTGTTCTTGTTATAAGTCCAATGTATTGATTATTGATTTTAAATGAATAATTACCATAAAATCCTTCAGTCCAAGGCAAAGAATTTGTTACTTTGTCTGACAATAAACTAAATGTGTTTGAATCAATTTCATTACCTTTAAAAAAGTAAAGCAAATCATTGTAAGCAGTATCAGGATAAATAATCATTTCAACAAATGTTGTATCCTTATAAAATTTCGAAAGTTTACTATAATTAGTATTCTCATTATTATTAGTTTGCTTGCAAGAGACTAGTGTAATAATTGTTAATATCAGGAAGATTGTTTTTTTCATAGCATGTTACTAACCAGTAAATAATATGTATTAACTTAAGTGTTCTTGATCAGTCAAAAACGCTACAAATATACTACTAATTTTAATTAAAAATCTGTCAGGCTTCCATAACCTGACAGATTTATTAAAGTATACAAGTTTTGGGCAAAAACTAGTTTTTATAGGTAGGTACCAATGATACCTATGGGTAAAAACTGTTTTTTATTGATAGTTACTAGTGGGAAGTATCATTTTGGGGAAATTACTGATTGTTTAACTAACAAAGCCGATAGTTTAACTGCTATCGGCTTTGTTTTTAATGTAAGGCTAATTCTTGAGTTCCTAATATTTTGCTCCTTGTCCTTTAATTTTCGAAAATTACGTGGTGGAATTGCATTTTTAAATCAAAGAAATGGATTTTGCAAATAAAGGACAATGTATCACATCAAGTAAATAACGACTACTCTTATACAAGCTAATCTATTTGATTTACTTTAGCTTTAATGCTTATTAAATAGATGCTTACAGTCATTGCAATGGCAATAAGTGCAATTCTTACATAGCTGTTTGTTATAAAAAAACAGATGGAAACAAAAATCGTAAACCATAAAAATGTTATGGCAATTACTTTTGATTTAACAGGAATACCTTTGCCATTGCGAAAATTATGGATATAAGACCCAAACCATTTATTTTGCAAAAGCCATTTATAAAAGCGGGGAGAACTTTTTGCAAATAAGGCTGCCGATAGTAACAGAAAAGGTGTTGTAGGCAATACAGGCAAAAAAATACCAGCAAAACCCAATCCTACACATATAAAACCCAATGATATAAGTATTATTCTCATTATCTTCTTAGCCATTATAAGTTTATTTCTCATGCATACAGATTTATTGATGGATTGACTTTTAATTGCAATCAATCAGATATAATATTATAAACCCAATATGAAGAAGTTTGTTGAAAACATACAAATGAAGAGTTAAAAAAATTAGATATATTGAGGCGAATAAGAAATTAAAAACCACAAACTTTATAAATTGGTATGAGGTTAATATTGAAGTTCAACGAAGAAAAGGCAATTTTCGCTTTAAATTCTTTTGTGAATTTTCTTCTGTTTTGTGATGTAAATATTAAAATAACAGGTAAAAGTTTGTAAAGTGCTCTTTAGTAGTTCCTCCCCTTTTAGGGGAGGCGGAGGTGGGGTCGTATGAAGTTTCTTCATCTTTTTCCTTTGCACTAACGACCCCATCCCTGCTTCCCCTTAAAGGGGAAGTGATAGTGTAGTGGATTTTTGATATGGTTCTGCTTTGTATCAATACTTTTTTATTTATTTTACTGTAAAATTAATGCAAATCTTTTGAATTAGAATCAATAAATTTTTCTATTTGGGCTAAAACATCTTTAATATTTGTCATTACTTTTTTATTATCAAATCTGATAACAGTTAATCCAAGTTTTTCAAGTTCATAAGTTCTGTTTTCATCTCTTTCATGCTGAATTTCTTGTTGATGAATTCCTCCATCAATTTCAATAATTAATTTAAAAGCATGACAATAAAAATCAACGATAAACTTACCAATTGGATGCTGACGACGAAATCTCTCATTTTTTAATTGCTTTTTACAAACAAATTCCCAAAGTTTTAACTCAGCAACTGTCATGGTTTTACGCAATATACGAGCACGTCTTATTATTTCATCTGAAGCTCCGAAATAAAAGTTCTCTGTTCGTTTTATTAAAACCATTTCGCAAAGATAATAAACATTAGATTAACAAGTAAAAGTTTGTAAAGTGCTCTTTAGTAGTTCCTCCCCTTTTAGGGGAGGCGGAGGTGGGGTCGTATGAAGTTTCTTCATCTTTTTCTTTTGCACTAAACTTATAAGGCGTAAAGTAGTTTGCATTATCCCTTTGCTCAACAAATAACTCACCGTAAGGAAGGTATTGTAAATGCTGTGTAGAAATTCCATTGGCATCTGTTATGAAAGAAGAAGAACCCAAATGGTCGGAGTGGTAGAAGTAGAGACTGCTTTCTTCTTTGTCCTCCTCAGCAAGGCTCTCGAGAGAGTTTAATTTGTCATTTAATGTTATGTTATCTTTATTGTGTCCTACACATTCCGTATTGTTTTGTAAAAGATGGAACAAATCTTCTTTTATTTGATTGTAATCATACTCAATAGGTGTTAATTGAATATCAATATCAGTAAGGTTGTTTTTAAAACCACCACCCAGCTTTGAGCAGATTCGTTGCCCTTCTATATAATAATGTTTGCTGTATTCACGGTCGTTTACTACAAAATACAATGCCACCCCGTCCCTGCTTCCCCTGAAAGGGGAAGTGATACGGAAGTACTTGGATGTTATATTTTTGCTTTGTAGCATTTGCCTGATTTTTAGTGTAAAATTAATACATTTTTCAAAATTGACAGAATAAATGATTTTTTTCTATTTATTATTTATTATTTCATTGGACAAGTTAAGTCTAAGACAAATTACTTGGTAGAATTAAATTACTTTAATATGTTTAATCTATATGTAATGCAATTATAAATTATTTATTATACTTAAATTTGACACTTAACCCATTTTGTTTTATTACGGTTAAATCATAACTACCTTTTGGTTTGTTAACACTATCACCAATACTAATAAAATTCCATAAATCTATTGAATCATTATCCCATATTTCGATTCCTAAATCGTAAGAATTATTTAATATTAGTGACTTATGATAATGATTCAATTCATCAATATACTTTTTTGATACTTTTCCACAAATTTTTTCTTCTTTAAATCTAGAAATTCTTTGTTGAAATACTGAATCACAACTTATTAGACAAACTAGTAAAAAAGCAATAATTATGTTCTTTATAAAAAACTTCATAATTTACCTCCTATTCCTCCATGGTTTTGTTGTTATTGATACACCGCTACTTCCACTTCCCAAAAGTGAAGACCCAAATGATATTCCTGATGTAGTAGTTAACCAATTATTACCTATTGGTTGTGGATATTTTTTATCTATATCCTGAGATGTAGTTACATTAAAAGCTGCAAATCCTGCACTTTGAAATAAAGAACCACCTGTAAATTTATCACTTGTTGGATTTCCCTCACCATAATAACTTCCTGTTATTATGCCTACACCTGCTGAAATATCTAAACCTACACCTGCTCCTAAAGATGCATTTGCAAATGCACCTTCACCTTTAACAATACCTATAGTAATGTCACATGTAATACCGCCACCTAAAATAGCATTTCCACTGAATTGTACACCAATTAAATCTGGTTGAATCATTCCTCTACTTGCAACAGAAGAAATAAATAAGTCTTTTTTACCATCTTCAGATAGCTTACTGCTTTTTGAAGCATATTTCCCTGTTTGACCGGAACTGATTATATGATCTTTTGCATTGAACTTTGTATTTGATTTAAAACCAACATTTTGGAAGAAATTTGTAAAAGTACCATCTTTATTCTTTTGTGAATAATTAGCTCCAATATTCTTATATTTAACTCCATCGATTTCAATTTGTTTTGCCTTACTATCCCGCCATGTATGCGTTTCACTTCCTACAAACCAATCTCTCCCATCCGGATCTACCAAAATAACAGGATTCCATGCACAATATGCATACGGTGAGATATTCGGATACTTATCCGCCATCGGATCCACACTTAGCCAGAAACTAAAATCACTTGCTAAATATCTCGCCCCAAAGTAAGAGTAAGAAGTCTCCTCATCCTTTTCTTTTGCACTAAACTTATAAGGCGAATAGTAGTTGGAGTTATCGCGTTGTTCTACAAACAACTCACCATAAGGAAGGTATTGTAAATGCTGAGTAGAAATTCCATTAGCATCTGTTATGAAAGAAGAAGAACCCAAATGGTCGGAGTGGTAGAAGTACAAATCTGTTTCTGGATTATCAACATCAGGTAAACCATTAACAAATTCAACAAAAGGAGCCTGATTAACCTCAACATATCCTAGTGGCCCCACACATTCAATATCCCTTTGCATTTTTTCGGCTGAGGTTATTGATAGTTGGTCAAAATCGCTATAAATTGTTCCGACAATTTGATCGTGTATATCAATAAGATTGTTTTGCATTCCTCCACCCAGCTTTGAGCAGATGCGTTGTCCTTCTATATAATAGTGTTTGCTGTATTCGTGGTCGTTTACTACCATGTATGGAGCCACCCCATCCCTGCTTCCCCTAAAAGGGGAAGTGATTGATTTGTAGAAGAATGATATGTTGTTTCGTTGTGGCAATTTACTGATTTTTTTTACAAATTTAGAATTTTAAAGTTCAAACAACATTTTTATTGTTTGTTTACAATTTCTTTAATTTCCATTTTAATTCTACAATTACCTTTTAAATTCAATGTATAATCAAAAAATCCTTTTTCACCTTCAATATATGTAATTCTGGCAATCTTATCTTTTGATATAAAACCTAATCCAAATAAGGGGTCATTTGGTATATCATTGGCAGTTATCAGATATCGCTTTGATAAAACGATCTTTTCTTCTTTTAAATCCATTTTATAAATATAGGCAATTGTTCTTGATTTTTGATATAAACAATAACCATTATTATAATCAGTCATATCAAAAATTTTATCAGCCAACTTAATATCTGTCATATTTTCAGTTTTAATATTATAAACCTTTTGGCATGATGTAGGTTCATATTGACTGGCTTTTAATAAAAATAACAACAAATTATCGTTATCAATCCATTTAATATCAATAACACCATATTGTTTATAAATCTTACTATTATCAATCTTTTTCACTAAAACACTATCCTGTTCAATATAGATGAGTTTAAAATACTTTGATTCATTTTCTTTATCTGAAGTTAAAACAATTTTATCTAAAGAATTATTAACTCTGTATCTATAATCCTTATAAAAATCAGGAATTTTTAGTAAGAGTAAATTCAACTTATTTTGGAGTGTAACAATATTATTGTCAGACATTCTATAACCCATAAATTTCTTATTAGATTTAGACCTTACAATAAGCGTATCATCATTCATAAATGCTATCGGCAAATATTTTTGATAATCAATCTTAAGAAACATAAACTTACCTGTTTCAGTATTTAAAACAGGAAAGAACAAAAGCATGTCTTCTTCATGATAGTTGATTACATAATCCCAAATTAACTTAGTAGATTCTAAGTTGCCAGATAATTCTCCATATTTTACTCTTTTAATATTTTTGCTATCTAACAAAAATAAATTATACTTAAAATTACCGAATGCATCTAAACGCATTAACGTTCCTGGTATCGGACGGATATTATTCTCCACTGAATCATTATCAATAATCAATTGATTAAAATTCTGAGAAGATAGTTTGCTAGTAATATTTAAACAATAAACAAAAATAATAAAATACAAAACTAAATAGTTTCTTTTCATGGTATTAATTTTTACAGTTTGTTATTTTAAAGTGCCAAAATATGTTTGTGAATCACGTTCTAATGAAAAGAAAGTTCTGACATGAACATATTGATTTGCTATCTGATAACTGTTTTTTCTATACGGTCCTAATCCTTTATATTCACTCCTTGGCCTTTCCCCTCCATTAACATTTACAATCATACCTCCTTTGTATTTAAAAACGCTACTATTACCTTTTTTATCATATCGAGTAATATTAAAATCATTTGTTGTCATTGTAGTTACATGACCTTCAATATATCCTACAACTAAATCACCTGCATGAGCAGAAGATTTTGCTTCTGTAATAGAATTCATACCCATTTCTTTTACTCCACTTGATGCTTTTAATCCTTTCCCTATTGGATCAGCACATTTATTACCAGTTACATTTTCAATTCCTGGAGCTGAAGCACCAGTTGCTTTTATAGCCGATTCATAAGACTTCCCTACAAAATTAACTGCCTGGTTACATTGTGTATAATTATTATTTACATAATCCTGAGCTCCTGCTATTACACCTTGAACATTTATATTGTTTGTTCCTTTTTGATCTGAAAATCCAGCAAATTGAAAACTTTGATTTGTATGATTTGAACCTGTTAATTTAAATACTGCATTTGAACCATCTTCAACATGGCTAATTAAATTTCCATTTTCATCTACAAAATTTGTAAAACTTCTTCCATCCGGATCCACCAAAACGATCGGATTCCATGCACAATAAGCATAAGGGCTAATATTAGGATACTTATCCGCCATCGGATCCACACTTAGCCAGAAACTAAAATCACTTGCTAAATATCTCGCCCCAAAGTAAGAATAACTCGTTTCCTCATCCTTTTCTTTTGCTGAAAACTTATAAGGCGTAAAGTAATTAGCAGTGCTACGTTGTTCTAGAAATAGCTCGCCGTAAGGCAAATACTGTAAGTGTTGTGTACTTATTCCGTTAGCATCAGTTATAAAACTGCTGCTTCCCAAATGATCGGAGTGGTAGAAGTAGAGATTGGTTACTGGAAAATACAAAAACATCGCTAATTTTCTTTTTTATAAACTCTCGCTGAAAAAATAATTTTGCTTAAATCATATTTTTTGCAATATTTTTCAGCTAACTCAGCGATTTCTTTTGTGTATAAATTTTCTGAAAGTTTATGTACAACTGAACAAATTTTATGAATTGATAAACCATGCTTTTTATCATACTCATAAGCAATAACAAGAGGCAAACAAGAAGCTACAACATAAAATGTATCTTTTTTTGGAAAAACAGTTTTGTACCCATCTTTCTTAAATTTTTCATATATTTGAATTATTTCTTCACGAAAAGATTTTACTATTTCTTCATTCCAAATTGAAAAACCATTATTATCAAATAATTTAACCATATTTCTTCTGTCAGAAACGTTACTTATATCCAAACAATCAAAAGGAGCTTGGCATGAATCTAATAAAACCCCATTATAATAAATAACTAATATACTATCATTACTCTTTAATTCAAATGATTTTTTATTATTTAATAGAATGGATTGAATACGCTTAGGTACGATTTCATCTTCTCCAAATTTAAAAAATTGATCAACATTTGTTGTAAATTCTAAATAGGCAGAATAATATCCTTTTGCCCATAGAAATAAATAGGTTGTAATACTCCCTTTTAATGAATTATCTAATTTTGTGAATTCATTATATGATAATATTTTTTTCTCGACTTGAGCATTAACGCCTTGTATCTGAAAAAACAATATTACTATTAAAGTTAAATATATTTTTTTCATTATTTTGAATTTGGGAATATTTTATTAAACCTATTTATTAAAAAATCAACACTTGATTTATTTCCAAAACGTAGAGTTACAATATAATTATCCTTATATCCTTCTATATTAGTTATATTTAAAAGATAACCAGAGATGCCATAATTACCACTTCTATCTTTAACACTGTTTTTTTTCATGCCTGAGCTAAAACAATCCAATTTTCCATCCATTCTTGAACCCGTAACAAATAAAGTGATATCTGCTACTCCGGCATATTTCCCCATTTCACTTGGGTCATGTATATTCTCACTGGTTGTATAGTGACTATCTTTAAAAGGAATAATACCACTAAAATCAGTCCTTTCTTGGTAAGGGTCAGGTGGTTCTGCATACGGAGATTCACTACTCCAACCTACACTTTTACTAGCTTCTAAATATTTTGCATATTTAATAAAAGCATCATCCACCTTTTGTGTAATTTTTCCTTGCTTTGAATTAGTTTTAAGAGTGTTCCCAAATAAACTATAATAATTCCCTTTTGAATCAGTATGTGTTTTACCTAAATAAGATCCTTTTGTGCCAGATTTATAAAATTCTTTTTTATTTGTACAATCAGTCCATGTAACAGTTCCGTTTTCACCTTCTCCTTTATACCAATCCCTCCCATCCGGATCCACCAACATAATTGGATTCCATGCACAATAAGCAAACGGTGAAATATTAGGATATTTATCACTTAAAGGATCAACACTCAGCCAGATACTAAAATCACTTGCTAAATACCTTGCCCCAAAATAGCTATAGCCCGTCTCCTCATCCTTTTCTTTTGCAGAAAACATATAAGGCGTAAAATAATTAGCATTACCACGTTGTTCTACAAACAACTCACCGTAAGGCAAATACTGTAAGTGTTGAGTACTTATGCCAGTAGCATCGGTAATAAATGAAGAAGAGCCCAAGTGGTCAGAGTGGTAGAAATA
>CAIZXK010000633.1 GCA_903936865.1 uncultured Bacteroidales bacterium
ACTTTAAATTTTTACCACTCGATTAAGCTTTTGCTTGACTTTTATCATGGTATTGTTGTTAAAGTTAAAGGTCTAACATTGTTTAATTTTTCTATAGTATATAATATTATTTGTGAACAATTAAAAATTGAAAAATATATAGACAAAAATGCAATTAAAGCTTCTCAGTATAGTGTTCTCAGTTATGATCCTAATATATTTATTAATAATGATTGTATAGTATTTGATGCTATTCAATTAATATCTAATTGTATAGATTTTGATGAGGAGTGTATCAGTTCTGTGGTAAATAAAAAAGAAACATATACCACCCCAATTGACACACCAAAGAATAGTATTATTAATATACCAACCGAACAAATACAACATATAGATACCGAACTGATACAGTCTGAAGATATACATATAGAAAGCGAACTGATACAACATATAAGAACCCAACTGATACAGTCTACTAAATATAGATTTGATAATCTTAACGAATATACTATAGAAGGAGATTATGCAGTTGATTGGGAGGGTAAACAAATTATAAAATGCTGGATCCCCTGGCATAAAATTACACAAAATAAAACAAAGGTTCTAATGAGTTACGCAAATAATTTTGTTTATTTAAATACACAAGTTACGCAGCAAAAATTATTTGAAATATTAAAAAAAGTAAATAATGTAGCTTTTTTTGAACCATTTAATGACTTAAAAATAATGGGTATAGCAAATAGTATTATTAAATATAGAGATAATAATACATTACATCCAATTTATTTTGCTAAGCAGCGTAAAATATTTTTTAATCCTGATCTCAAAATGACTGCAAAAGAAAAATTTGAAATATGTAGATTTGAGATTGCTGAACACCGAAAGGAAATTTCACTAAATAAAATATATAATGTGATAGAAGCATGGGATAATGAAATCGATGGAAAAATTTCATTAAGAAAAATTTCAAAAAAAGGAAATATTGCTGTTAATACAATTGTAAACTGTTTGAAAAGAAATCCTGAATTAACGAAATTTATGGAAGAAATTGCTAAAATAAAAAATTTATAAATTTCTTTTACTTTTCAACAAAAAATAAGATTACTACAACTGATATTTTTACCCAAAAATATTTTTTCTTATGTTAACCATTGTTAATTATTTCCTTAACTTAGCCACTTGAAAACCATAGTTCGTTGGAGAAGGAGGGCAACGTCGTCTGAATTTGGCGGATATCGCATCAACCTAAAAGGTCATATATGTAACTGACGGTGGCGAAGCCGTGTATATCAGTTAGTTATTATTTGATATTTTAAGATAATTTTTTTTATTTATTATAGGATTATAAAAAAAATGAATAGCTATATGAGTTGCACATTCCTTTGTAAAAATATGTATTTTAATATTTTATAAAAATATAAATTGCATTTGATCTAGTGAAAAATATATGCAATTGTAGCTATTTATTTGTTATAAGCAAACATAAAAACATAGCATGAAATGAAAGAAGAAGCAATTAAATTTATTTCTGAAGTTGTAAAACCTTGGGAAACTATTAATCGACAATTGGGTTCTCCATTTTCTATGAATCCCGCTATAAATGATTTTGTTACAACTGCAAGTGCATTGACAGTTGCAATCAAACATTTACCAGAAGCAATAATGAAAATCAAACCTGAAGTTTTAGCTCAAGAATCTCAATCCTATGAAATTATTTCAGACCTAGCTGATTCATTGAAACATGGCGAATTAAGAAAACCTGAAAGAGAATGTAAATTGACAGTTTCATCAATGTTTGAAAGAAGTCCAGATGCTAAAGTTCGCTTTTTACGAAATAGAATTTCAATTATTCATAGTACATTCGGAAAAATTGACTTTATGGAATGTGCAATGGAAAGTGCAAAGTTTATTGCATCTAAATTAGATATCCGAAGTGATTGGAATCCTCAAATTTTTAACAACTCTGGTGAATTTTCGAACGAAATCAAAGTTCATGCAAGCAGACAACACCAGGTAGCTTGGACAGGAATGGCAGTAGAAATTGTTCAATTGAATGAAAATGGAAAATACGAGAATGTAGATTTGAATGGACAAGTATTGTTTACTTTAACATCTGAATTTTAAATGCCTGCTTATATCATTCAGTCGTATAGCCGAAATCCCATTCACAAAAAATCCATTTCAGCTTTCAATAAATATTATCTATTGTAATAAATTTATTCGTTAGCGGTCATGCTTGGGGACATAGCTAACTTGAAAGCGACTGCAAGAAACTAACTTTGGCAATCAATGAGAAATAACATCTTCCAATTTATTAAATATGCTTTGCTGTTAAGCTTAGTTGCCTATATGCTTGCAGTTCTTATTCCGAGAAGTTATGATGTTCCTCAAATGCATAAACGAAAAGGCACTCAATATTGGGACTTGCAGACGGGTTCAAAGATTGCCTATACGCTAGTATCTGCTAAAGGCATAAAGAAACCTTTTCCTATTATTTATTTGCAAGGTGGACCTGGCGGATTTATTTCTGATAGAAATATTAAAATGCTGGCACCGCTTTCAGAAGACGGTTTTGATATTTTTTTATACGACCAAATAGGCAGTGGGCAATCAGAAAGGTTATCAAACATTAATGAATACACTGCTGACCGACACAAAAAAGATTTAGAAGAACTAATAAAGAAGATAGGTTCAGAGAAAGTTATTTTAATTGGTCAATCATGGGGTGCAATTCTTGCTACTTTATTTATTGCTGACAATCCTGACAAAGTTGAGAAAGTTATTTTAACAGGTGCAGGCCCTATTCAACCAATGCGTGAGGAATTATTAAACACAGATGCACCAGATAGTTTAAACTTGAGAAAACCACACTACTCAAATAGAGAGGCAAATGAGAAATTAAAAAACATTAGAATAAATGCCATTACATTTTGGGCAAAATCTTTCGGCAAAAAACTTGCATCAGATAAAGAAGCGGACGATTTTCAAACTTATCTTAATATTGAATTGAACAAAGCAACAGTGTGTGATACTTCAAATGCAATAAAAGCAGAAGGCGGGGGAGGTTTTTATGCACAATTGATGACAGTTCAGAGCTTCAAAGAAATTCAAGACATAAGACCGAAACTAAAAGGTTCTAAGGTTCCAATTTTGCTAATGAAAGGGCAGTGTGAAAATCAGTCGTGGGGTTTTCTGAATGAATATATAGAACTCTTTCAAAATCATCAGTTGAAAATTATTCCAAATGCTGGGCATTCTATTTCAGTTGAGCAACCCGAACTATATTTGAAAACTATTCGTGAGTTTTTGAATCAGTAAAATTAAAATGACAGCAAACTTGACACTTCAAACCTTCGTGGACAGAAAAGCACGAAACGCTAATCGAGCATCCTCCCCTTCCAGTAATTAACTGACATTTCTATGAAATCACACATTAGAATATCAATCTATGTAAAAGATAATGAATTGGTTAACCTTTGACCATTTGGACTAAGGCTGAAGTTTATATAAGAAACCAAATAATAAATATAAAGAAAACCAAATCACCGAAAACGACATTATGTCGCTTTCGGTATTATATTGTAATTATCAGTATTAGAACATATTAAAAACAAGTGTTTTTATTTTTTTGTTGGAGATATGTAAAACTGTGTTACAATAGTAC
>CAIZXK010000634.1 GCA_903936865.1 uncultured Bacteroidales bacterium
CCTGATTCGTTTAAGTATAATTCTTTTTGAAGCCGCCAAGTGTATTTGCCAATGGGCAATTCATTTTGATAAGGTGTTTTGCCTGCAGGCAGGTCGTTTATGTATACATCAGCTCCGGCAGGTTCTGTATTTATAATAAGCCATTGCGATTCTATTTCATTTTCCTGCACAGTAGTAATTACTTTGCCCGTTACCAATACCAATTCATAAACTGTAGATTCTTCTATGGGTATGGTATAAGCATAGTTTCTTAAAAGCCCAAGTTTACTATGACTTATTGTTATACGTTTGGCTCCACGAGGAACATAAAGCCAGTATTCTGCTTGTTTTTTTACAACAGTAGTTATGCCCAAAGCATCACCATCCCAAGTAAAACCATCTTCGGTTGTTACTACTTTAATAATAGCACACTTGTCGCCATTTTGGTCTAGTTTGGGGTAATTTACGCGTGCATCCAAATCGTTCTCCAGCAAACGAAAACTCTTAACACTAATGTTTTGGGCTTGTAATTGGATTGTCAGTAACAAAAACAAAAATAGAAAATTATACTTCTTCATAAATATTTTTTAAAAATCGACCGCTTTACGGTATTTATTTATTCGCTTTACTTTTTGGTCGTTCGTCCCTCACTCCCTTTTGGCAAACCTATTATAGCTATATAGGAAGAACGGGATTAACTACTGTTTACTTGGGTGAGACAAGGCGGAAGCCTGTGTCGTTGTCACTGCTGTCGGGCGCATTACCGTCGCGGCTAGCAATCCGGCAGCGAGCAGCGGTGCAATACCAGCTGCCACCACGCAACACGCGGTAGGAGCCCGTTGCCGGACCTTGTGGGTTGGTCTGGCTGTCATAGCTATATGCGCCTTTCCAATCGCTGCACCACTCCCAAACATTCCCGCTCATGTCGAACAATCCCAACCCATTGGGGTTTTTGGTGCCTACGGGGTGTGTTTGGATGTTGGAGTTACCACTATACCAAGCGTAGCTCCCCAGGCTGCTTTCGCTGTTGGTGCTTGTCCATTTGGTGCGATTATTCGCTGAGTTTGCTGAGCCTGTTGAAGCACCTCCTGCGGCATACTCCCATTCGGCTTCAGTGGGCAAACGGTAGTTTTTTCCAGTCAGGCTGTTCAGCTTGTTAATAAACTCCTGTACATCATTCCAACTTATCTGTTCCACGGGCAAATTATCTCCCTTCCATTCGGATGGGTTGCTAAGCGTATTCGAAACACCCATCACTGCCTTCCACAAAGCCTGTGTCACCTCTGTTTCTCCTATAAAAAAATCACTCACAGTAACGCTGTGAACCGGTTTTTCGTGTGCATTGCCGTTGTTGTTCCCCATTTGGAAGGTACCACCTTTGATGGCCAACATCTTAAAGCTAATTCCGTTTATCGTTTCGGTGAAGGTTTTGGTAACAAAAGCAAGCGGGAAATTAGTTTCACCACCATTTTGTAAAATGTTAATCGTTTTTTCTGCTTTTTTGTTATTTTGTTCAATACGTAATCTATGACTACCAAAAGCAAGATAACCTTTATAGGGAGTAATACCAACTTTTATATTATCAATAAAAAGGTCAACGCCAGAAGGAGTACTGCTAATGTTTGCTTCTCTGCCATTAGCAAGCGTCGCATTTACAGTGGCTGTTTGCCCTTCGGTAATGGTGGTTTTTTCTATTGCTGTGGCATAACCACTTAATGATAGTTCAACAGTATAATCACCAATCAATAAATCTTTAATGGAAGTAGGAGTAGTTCCGTAGTTTTTGCCATTAATGCTAATGTTAGCTTCAAAAGGTGTAGTCATTACTTTGAGCATACCTATGCGTGGTGTTGGGTTAAGTTTTATTTCAAGCGGTTGTCCAATATTTACGGTTTGTTTTTCTGTAGCTGTGGTGTGTTTATCCAATTTTGCTTCAAAAGTATAAACACCAGGGTTTAATCTTCCCTGCCAGTTTCCGTTGGCTTTTTTTTCACCGTTTATATAAATATCTGCAAAAGGTTCGGTAGTAATGCTAACTCCTGCAAAAGTAGGTTTCATATTAATAGTAATGGATTTGGTTTCGCCGGAAGCTAAATTAATTTTTTGCGAAGTGGTTTCATACATATCAAGAGAAACAGATATTGTGTGTTCACCTAAAGGTACATATTCTTTTGAACAAGGTGTATTTTTATTTAAGGATTGCCCATCAAGGCTAACTAATGCATTACTTTCAGGCGTGGTTGAAATATTCAATGTTCCAAAATCTGGTTTTGCTGTAATTATAACATCAAGATTAGTTTCAGATGTAAGTATTATTTGTTTGTCAATAAACGAATATAAATTTTTTACTAATTTAATGGTCTTTTCCCCGATAGGAAATTTCTCAATTTTACAGGGTGTGTTTTTCCCAATAGACATTCCATTAATAAAAACTTCAGCATTTACTTCAGGGTTTGTTGCAATAATTAAAGTTCCGAAAGTTGGTTTTGCTGTGATTGAAACATCAAGATTAGATTCAGATGTAAGTATTACTTGTTTGTCAATAAATTCATATAGGTCTTTTATTAATTTAATAGTTTTTTCTCCGCTGAGAACCTGTTCAATTTTACATGGTGTTGTTTTGC
>CAIZXK010000635.1 GCA_903936865.1 uncultured Bacteroidales bacterium
ACATTTTTTTTTCTAATGCTACGCATTAGGATTTTGATGTAAAAATAATATTTTTTTTCTAATGCGGAATCTGGGTTTAAATTGTTTTCCATTTGGAAAGACAATACTTGCTTCAGGCAATTGCGGAGAACCGAAACAATACACACTGTTGGCAGGATTTACAGGATAAAAACCCATAGAACTGAATATATACCATGCCGACATTTGCCCGCAATCTTCGTTGCCCGAATATCCAGAATGTTCATCATTATATTGTTCGTTCATAATTTTGGCACTGTAATATTGGGCTTTCCAGGGTTCATTGGTAAAATTATAAAGGTAAACAATGTGATGGCTGGGTTCGTTACCATGTGCATACTGACCAATAAATCCTGATGCATTACCATTTACATCCTCTGGTTTTGCATTAAGGGTAAAAAATTCATCGAGTTTTTGTGTAAATTTTTTATCACCACCCATTAAATTGATAAATGCTGGAACATTCTGAGGAACATACCATAAATATTGCCATGCATTGCCTTCGGTAAATGGAAATCCTCCATTACCTCCGTAAGCCAGCGGATTAAAAGGATTAATCCATTTGCAGTCTTTGTCTTTGGCTCTGAAAAATCCGATGCTGCTATCGAAAAGGTTTTTGTAGCTTCCCGAACGTTTGAGGAAGAACTGATAATCTTCTTCATACCCCAGCTTTTTTGCCATTTGTGCTGTACACCAATCATTATATGCTATTTCCATTGTTATAGAAACCGACTGGGTTTGCAAATCTTCGGGAAAGAAACCGTATTTATCCAGAATATGGAAAGGTGCATTTTTATGCGAATTGATTGATGATGCTTTTACTGCTTTGTAAGCCAGCTTATAATCAAAGCCCGGTATCCCTTTGAAAAAGGCATCCACTACAACTGGTATGGCATGATTGCCAATCATGCAGTAATTATCTGTGCCCCAAAGTTGCCAAATAGGAAGATAACCATAAGTCTGATACTGACGAAGCATGGAATTGATAAATCCTGCAGTTTTGTCCTGCTGCAAAAGTGTATATAGTGGATGTGCAGCACGGTAAGTATCCCAAAGCGAAAATGTGGAATAATGTTTTTTATCAGGAGCATTTTTTAACTGATCATCAGTACTTAAATAGTTGCCCGAAACATCAGCTATATTATTGGGCTGTATAAATAAATGATACAAACCTGTGTAGAATATAGTTTTCTGTTTTTCGGTACCTTCAATATCAATGCAGGATAATTCTTTATTCCAGGTTTTACTAGCTTGTAAAGCAATGTTTTCAAAATTAAAATCTTTGATTTCGGCAATAAGGTTTTCACGGGCACCTTCGGATGATACAGATGAAATTCCTACTTTAACAATAAGTGGTTTGTCGTTGTCTTTGTTGAAATTCATTATAATTTTAAGATCAGCATGATTACCAACTGCTGCATCGGGGATTTCATAAACTCCTTCTTTAAAAAGATGCGAATCGAAAGGACGCGAAAACTCTGCTCTGAAATAAACCTTGCGGAGTTTTGCCCATCCCGAAATAATACGATAACCTTCTATTGTTTTATTATCAATAACTCTTACTTGTGCAGATAATATTTTTACATAGCGATAAGGACTATTTCTAACCAGCGAATGATCGAGATCAACGATAAGGTGATAAGGATTTTTATCGGCAAAAGTATAGCGGTGCATGCCGCAATGTTCAGTGGCTGTTAGTTCGGCTTTTATTTTGTAATCGTCGAGAATTACGCTGTAATAACCTGCCGAAGCTTTTTCATTTGCATGATGGTATGATGAACGGAAACCTTTGGTTTTTCCATCGTCGCTGCCAGCTTTCCATTTGATATCACCACCATAAGGCATAAAAAGGAAGTCGTACAGATCGGGGCAACCAGTTCCGCTGAGGTGAGTGTGGCTAAATCCTAAAATGGTTTTATCGTTGTAATCATAGCCACTACATGGGTCATCAGGATATTCGCGGGTATCAGGACTTAATTGCACTAAACCGAAAGGCAGGCAGGCTCCGGGAAAATTGCTCCCCGACAGACTTAAACTATCAACAGCTCCAGTTCCAATAAAAGGATTTACATATTTTGTATAGTCTTTTTGCATAACATTGTTTTGGGCAGTAAGGCTTAGGCTAAACAATAAAGCCAGTACAATAAGGTTAAGTTTAATTTTCTTCATGTTTTTTTATAAATAAAGATTAATGCTTTTGTTTTAATACCTTTATAGTTGTAACTATTTCAAAAAGTAAAATGTGATTATACTTTTTTATTCAGCATTCAATGTATTTATATCTATTACTTTAATACCTTTTTTTATTAATTTCTTTATTACTTTATCTTTACTGTTTTTTGATTTTCCAATAATAGCTTCCGGTATAATATACATAGTATAACCCAGTTCTTTACCTGCAATTAATGATGAATATAAACATTCTTCAGCCAAAAGTCCTATTATAATAATGTCTTTTGTTTTTGTCTGTTTAATGAAGTCGTTTAGTGCTTTAACAGTAAATGTATTTGGTTTTTCTTTTGTTAATATATGATCATTTACTAAATTCATTCTTTTATCTAAACACATTGCTATTGTATCATTGGTAACATATATAAATGGATTGGAAAAAGATAGATTTAATAACTTATGAATGCTTTTTATATAAATTACATTATTCGGATTTGTTTTGCTAATTACATAATTGATAGAATCAATTAATTTTTTAGATGAACCTTCAATTAGTTTACTGTTTGTGTAGTATTCCTGAATATCAAGTACAATCAAAAGTTTATCTTCAATTAGATTTTTTTTCTGAGAAAAGCCGAAAACAGCAGATAAACTAACTATTATAAATAAAATAAATGTTCTTTTCATATTTGTTTCTGCAAAATTACCTACCCATTATTTTTAGTTTTTATTTTAATCTGAAACTATTCAGTATTTTTTCACCGATTACTTTATATGCATCAAATTGTTCAAGTTCACATGTTAAAGTCAGCACATATACTTTTCCATTTTTTATCATATAATATTGTTCAAACTTAAGTTTGTAATCACCTTGGACACCTGAATATATAATCTTTTGAAATTCATTTCCGTTTTCATTTAAACGTTTACTTTCAATAAGATCAGAATTGCTTATCATGGTTTTTATTTGTCCTTCCGAAATTTCCACATACTTATCGAGATTGATTTTTTGCCCTTTCAAGTCTTGAATTAACAAATTAACATTTTCTCTGAACAGATCCTCTTTTGAAGATGGTTTAGAAAAAAGTATAAAACTTGTTCCCATCTGACCTGATTTATCTAATTCCCAGTAGTCGGGATACGTTATGGAATAATTGCTTTCTGCATAAACTTTCCATCCATTATCAATTTTTTCCTTATCGTTTATTTGAGTCTCTTGTCCGCATGCAATAAGACTAAAGAATAGAATTAAAAGTCCGAAAGATTTGATTTTTTTCATGTTTAATGATTTTAATTATGTTTAAATATTAATTATCACTAGTGTCCGACAAAAATAAAAAGTGAGGGGTGAATAAATAATCCACCCCAAAGTCGTAATTTTACTGTTCCACTAATAAAATGCGACATGGACAAAAATACGAAAATTTC
>CAIZXK010000636.1 GCA_903936865.1 uncultured Bacteroidales bacterium
ATTATATTTATAGATATTTCTATAATTTAAATTATTGTTTTTATCATAACTTCTATATTCTGTAACTTTCTTATTTTCATCATTTATAAATTCATAAGAATAAAATATTCTACCTTTTGCATTATAAACTTTTTCAAAAATTTTCACTCCTTTTTCATCATATCTTCTTTCTTCATTTCTGATATTTTTACCTTTTCTATTGTATTTTTTTACAGAAATTTCTCTTCCACTGGTATCAAACATACTTTCAGAATATAAAAAAGGTTGAGCCTCTTTTTTCATATACTGAAAACTCATTTTCATAGTTGAAATATGCAGTTTTTTATATAAATTTTCAGGTTGCTTTATATAACTTAATGAATTGAATGGATTGTAGGTATTCCAATTGTAATATGTTTCACCATAATTTTTATAGTAGAAATAATCCTGTGAATTAGCCGTGAAAGGCAAAATAAATAAAATTGAAATTAATAAAAATAATTGTTTTTTCAAACTTTCCTGATTTCCAGATTTATGAATTTGAAAATTTGTGTTTAGATCTTTTTTCATCATAAAAATTGTTTTTTGTTAATATTATCATTGAAATAGTAAACAAAACGCAGAATTAGAACAAAAAGTATAAAAACAAAATAATATTCAAAATTATGAGCTAATAATTTTTAAATATATCTACAAAAATATGAAATTAATCTAAAACTATCTATTTTTAATAAAAGAGAAAATAATTTTTAAATTTAAAAAACAGAATTACTTAACTTGCACTATATAAGCTATTTCTTTGAGTCTTGATTCTATCATCTGAAATGTAATCGTCATATTCAGTCCGTTTATCAATCATTCCGTTAGGTCCCATTTCTATAACCCTGTTACAAACAGTTTGAATAAATTCATGATCATGAGAAGACATCAAAATATTTCCTTTAAATTTAATAAGTGTATTATTAAATGCTTGAATAGATTCGAGATCCAAATGATTTGTTGGAGTATCCAAAAGCATTATATTTGCATTTCGCAACATCATACGTGCAATCATACAGCGAACTTTTTCACCACCAGATAAAATGTTAGCATTTTTATAAATTTCATCTCCCGAAAACAACATTTTTCCTAAAAACCCTCTTAAATACATTTCAGAAGTATCAGTAGAAAACTGACCTAACCAATCAGTTAATGAAATAGGTTTTTGAAAAAGATGTTCATTTTCAAGTGGTAGATAAGCTTTTGTTATTGTTTGCCCCCATTCAAAAGAACCACTATCCGCTTCAATATGACCTTTAAGAATTTCAAACATATAAGTCATTGCACGAGTGTCTCTTGAAAGAAATATGATTTTATCATTTTTTTGAATACTAAATGATAAATTTTTAAAAAGCACCGTACCTTCCACGCTTTTAGTAAGGTTATTAACTTCGAGAACCATATTTCCAGGTTCACGTTCGGGAGTAAAAATAATACCAGGATATTTTCGGGTCGAAGGTTTTATCTCTTCAATATTTAACTTCTCAATCATTTTTTTACGACTGGTTGTCTGCTTTGATTTAGAAGCATTTGCACTAAAACGTGCTATAAATTCCAGTAATTCTTTTTTGCGTTCTTCTGCTTTTTTATTTTGTGTTAACTGTTGACGCAAAGCCAACTGACTTGATTCATACCAAAAAGTATAATTACCTGAAAACATTTGAATTTTATTAAAATCAATATCTACTATATGAGTACAAATTGAATCAAGAAAATGCCTGTCGTGAGAAACAACCAATACGGTATTTTCAAAATTAGCCAAATAATTTTCAAGCCACTGAACAGTATCTAAATCTAAATCGTTGGTTGGTTCATCCAATAATAAATTGTCTGGTTTACCAAATAAAGCCTGAGCCAAAAGGACTTTAACCTTCTGTTTTCCGCTCATTTCTTTCATTAATTTATTATGAAATTCTTCCTTTATACCTAAACCACTTAATAAACTTGCAGCATTACTTTCAGCATTCCAACCATCCATTTCAGCGAATTTTTCTTCTAATTCAGATGCTCTTATACCATCAGCTTCCGAAAAATCGGATTTAGCATATATTTCATCTTTTTCTTTCATAATAACACTCAATTCAGAATGCCCCATCATAACGGTATCAATTACTGAAAAGTCATCAAATTCAAAGTGATTTTGCTTAAGTACGGAAAGTCTTTCTGAACTGCCAAAATTTACATTTCCTCTTGTACTATCCTGAGCACCATACAAAACTTTTAAAAAAGTTGATTTCCCTGCACCATTTGCACCTATTATTCCATAACAATTGCCTGAAACAAATTTCAAATTAACATCCTGAAATAATATTCGTTTTCCAAATTGTACGCTCAAATCTGATACTGTAATCATTTAAAAAAGTGTTATTTATAAAAACTGATTTTGCTAAATTATAAGTTTGCAAAGGTAAGTAAATCAATAAGATTTAAAGTAATAATTATTAAAAATCCTAAATATATACTGAAGAATTAA
>CAIZXK010000637.1 GCA_903936865.1 uncultured Bacteroidales bacterium
AAATACATTAGTTGTGAAATAATTATGAAATTTATAATCATTCTAAATAATATCGTTATATAATAGCATATTAAAGGTTAAATTAATTTTACAAATACTATCATATCAAGTTATTCAGCTATATACATGCATTTGCAACAGCTAAAACATTTTTCTGAATTCAATTTAGTTTGTAAATTTACAAACTTATCTCCTCTCCGCATTCAGAGCATATTTCCCTTTTTTTGTGGGTATTGGAAACTGGTTCGAAATTGTGGTTGCAGATTTTTTGAAGGGAAGTGATGGCGGTTTCCAGGTCTTTTTTGCGTTGGTTTATTTCCTGTAGTTCCCGGTTTATTTTGATTATTAATTGTTTCATTTTTTTAATTACCAGCTTATTAAGTTGTTTCCTTAAATCCTCAAATAAAAAATTTATTGCCTGCGAATTATGCGAATTAAGCGGATTTTAGGTGTTTTATTATTTTTTTACAAACTCTAAGTACTCTAATTACTCTAAGTACTTTAAGTATTTTAAGTATTTTAAGTACTCTAATTACTCACTTCTTCACCCAGCATTTTTTATCATCTATAAACCTTATCAGATTGGGCAAATCAGTATAATCATTAAGGGTATATGCCTCATAATTATCACTTAGATAAGCTTTTAATAAATACTTTACTCCGATTATCCTGCGTCCTTTCGGATTAATATCATCTCTGACAGTCAATCTCATTCCTTCAGGAAGCTGACGATAAACCCATATTCCGCTAATTGGACATCTCCAGGCGTTTTCAATATCTTTAATTGCAGCCTCACAGCCATTTTTACAATCGACACACTTTGCCATACGTTTAAATTAAGTTAATTGATAATTAAATACTTAGTTCTAGTTGCAGACCATAACCAATTGCTATTAATCTGTTTACCATTTTCTTGTCATGACCATACATATCATTCAGCGTAATTTCACAAACAGAAATAATCTTTTGTCGGGCATTAACACTGATTCCTTTTAGTTTGAGGCGATAATGATCATTATATCTTTTTTTTGAAAAACATATTATTTTCAGGCGATGTTCAATAAGGATGTCAATGCTTTTGATTTTTTCTTTCAGTTCCTTTTCGGTTTCCAGGTGATTAATCACATTTTTAACTCCTGACATCGTTACCGTATGGTTTGAATACCCCCATTCCTTAGCTAAAGCATTGTAACTTTGTTGTAAATGTTTTCTGCGGAGATACATATCTACAAATCGGGCTTCGCTCACTTTACGATTTCCACCTTTGGATTTGATAAGAACTAGCGGAACTTTCATCATTTTACTTACCAGCCGGTCAATTTCTTTTGCTTTCATGTGCTATTATTTTTATAATTATATAATTTACGAATGGAATACCCATAATATCATTGTTTGTTGATGTGCAAGATTTGCTCGTGGGCATTTCATAAAATAATCTCTTATATCTGTTAATTTTTTTTTGCTTTAAAACCTGTTTATTTTCATTTTTTGACTGAAAAAATATTTTTTCATTTTTAGTTTTGCCTTTTTTTCATTTTTTTGCTCCTACACTCCAACAAGATTTTTAATTATTTGAATTGCATATACTTATGCATTTTATTAAGTTGGAACAGCATTTATTGTGTTTCCAACAGCATTTAAGCAATTGATATTTAACATGATATAATTTAGTGTTTTGTTGGAACAAAATATCCTTGTTCCAACACAAATATTTTATCCATTTTCTGATTCCAACAAAATCCTATCATAAACAAGCTCATTCCAACAAATAGCAGCTTGTTCCAACAGCTATATAT
>CAIZXK010000638.1 GCA_903936865.1 uncultured Bacteroidales bacterium
AAACATGTTTTTTTTATCGGTATTACACTATTCCTTAGTAAAAGGAGTATATAAAAAAAGATGGAAAGGGATTAACAATAGTATTTCCGGATTATCTTTCTTTTGTATATTAATCTTGTTTCTATTTCTCTTTTTTTTGTTTATTGATAAAGAACTATTATGGGATATAATACGTAAACGATTACCACTTGGCCCAATGGCAAAAGGAATAGCTATAATATTATTACCAATAATTATTTTATTGTCTTCTGTTAAAATTAACAGGAACAGGATTAAAACAATAAGAAAGGTAATTTTAATAAAAAGAAACTTTAAATTTTTTCATTCTGTTCTCTACATTCTATTCTATATTACTTTGTTTCTTTCAATATTTTTTATCAGTATTATATCAAGACCAAGTTATTAATTTCAAAAGAATCAAATGAAAACAAGCACAATCACAACATTAATTTTGCTTCTGCTGCTGCAAATGGCAGTAAAAGCAATTAAAACCAATAATTTAATTAAATGAATAGGATTTCAAAAGGGTTTGTATTATTGCTTGTTTTTATTGCTATTGGCATTAACAACAAAGCCGATAACTTACAATTAAATAAAACATCAAAAAACAAAGAACTGAATTGCAAAACAATTCTTATGAATGATGCAGTTGTTGATTCAATTTTTACTATTAGTGTATTCAGGTTAGATACAACTGCATTAAAGGGAATTTTTAAAGTAAAACCGGAAATTAAAATCCGATTTATAAAAGGTTATGATGATAAACCCTATAAAACCTTCATTTTTAAAACAAAAAATACACTGGTTGAGTTTTTTCTTAATAAGAATGAAGGATTTTATATTGAAAAAGCTGTAATAAAAGCTGATGAAATAAAATTATATAAAAATTGCTTTATCGGGATGTCGAAAACAGATTTCCTGAAGAAAATGTCGATAAATAAAAATACCTGCGACACAATTCAATATAAAGATGAAGATCAAACTACAGAAGTAAATTTTATTTTTAAAAGTAAAGTTCTTGCAGAAGTATTTATTAATACTTATGAGTAAATTATTTATTGATAATAGTATTACGTTAGCTGCATAAAATAAAAGAATATTTTGAACAACACTTCTAACAGATCATGTATATCAGGGTTTTAATTGAGCTATTGTTATTGCTTTAGTTTTTCAAAAACGAAAGTAGTTTCATACAGAAACAAGCTATTTCCAAAATCCTTCTATTTCCTCCAGACTTCTTCCCCTGGTTTCGGGAATCTTTTTCCAGGTAAGCCATAAAGCGGCAACACAACACAAAGCAAAAACAAAGAACGGAACCGCAGGCCATTGATTTAATAAAGGGAAAAACTGACCTACAATCCAGTTGGCTATCCACAAACTCATGGTAGAAATAGCAACAGCCTCTCCCCTAATATTGGTTGGAAATATTTCTGATATCACCACCCAAACCACAGGACCAAATGAAAATGCAAAACAAGCGATAAAAAGAATGATGCAAAGCAGTATAGCCCATCCGTTGGTAATGTTAAAAGCAAACAATATACCTGCAAACAACAAGGAAAGTGCCGAACCAGCAATACCCCACATTAACAATGGTTTGCGACCTCCGCGATCGATAATAAATATTGCTACAAAAGTAAATGCCATATTAACCAATCCAATAGTAACCTGTCCGCCCAACGCATCACTTAGTTGAAAACCAGCCTTTTCAAGTATGGATGGTCCGTAATATATGATCGCATTAATTCCACTAAATTGCGATAAAGCTGTAAGTAAAATTCCGATCATCATTGGTAAAGCCAGTTTCCCCCTAAACAATTCCTTTACTTTTATTTGTCTGCTTTGCAAAGATTGCTGTATGGCAGCAATTTCGACATCAGCCTGTTTTAAATTGGTAATTGATGCTAAGATTTTTCGGGCTTTTTCCGGTTTGTTCTTTAATGCAAGCCATCTCGGGCTTTCGGGAATAAAAAGAATAAGCAATATAAAAAGCAAAGCAGGGATTATTCCCATTACAAACATACCTCTCCATATTTCGCCCGAAAACAATAGTTTATATACATCAGAAGTAGTTGTTGCTTCAGCTGCATTGAGCTGTATTTTTGAATTTGAAAAATAAGCAACCAGAATTCCTATGGTTATAGCTAACTGATAGTATGTAATTAGTTTGCCTCTAATCTGAGATGGAGCAAGTTCGGCAATATACATAGGGCAAACTACCGAAGCTACCCCAATACCCAAACCTCCGATAAGGCGGAACAGGATAAGCATTGTTGCATCGGGAGCTAAAGCACAACCAATTGCAGATATTGCAAACAGAAAAGCTGCAAACAACATTACTTTTTTCCGCCCGAGCTTATTGCTTAATTTTCCGGAAATGGCAACACCGGCAATACAACCCAGCAGTGCCGAACTTACATACCAACCTTCCATAAGCGAACTCATGCCAAATTGAAGCTTAACAAAACTTATGGTTCCTGATATAACGGCAGTGTCAAATCCAAATAAAAAACCACCTAACGTAGCCGTTAATGTAATAAGACTAACATAAATAAAATTAATTGAAGATTTTGTTTTCATGATTTAATGTATTTTTTCATTAGTAATAGCATGTATTATTGTTTTTTCAGCAACATTCCTCTTTTACATAAACAACTACCAGCATGGCTTCGTTTTCTGTATTGTTTTTAACAATGTATTGATTTGCAGCTGCCGGAATTACGAATGTTTCAGCATAATTAAAATGATGTTTGCGTTCTTTTATCAATACATCAATGGTTTCACCTTCCACAAGCATGCAGATATGACATTGATTATTGGTATCAATAGGCAATTCACCCTTAAATACATATCTTTCTATTATATAAAAATGTTCGGGATGCGTTGGCAACAAATATCTTTTAAAATTGCTTCCTTCTGCAATTAACTCTGGATGCGAAATAAGTGTTTCATTAACGTTACTTCCTTTCCTGTCGAAATATAAGTTATTGAAAGCATGTTCAATGTTTATCGGACGTGGTTTTCCATTTAAGTCAAGACGTTGCCAGTCGTACATCTTAAAAGTAAAGATATATGGAGTGCTGCTAATTTCCAATACCATATTATTTTTGCCCGAAGCATGAATAGTTCCGTTAGGAATTAGAAACAAATCATGCTTTTTGGCAGGAAACGACTGCACAAAATCCGTTATTTTAACCTCAGTTCCTTTTTCCTGCGAATCAGTTAATGCTTTTTTAAAAGCAATAGAATCAATGTTATCCTGAAAACCAAGATATACATTGGCATCTGGTTTGCAATCCAATATATAATAAGTTTCGTCCTGTGTAAAATTTTCTCCGAATTGTTCTTTAATATAATTGGTACGAGGATGGCATTGTACTGATAAATTGCCCCCATTAATCGTATCAAGATAATCGAAACGTATCGGAAATTCAGTTCCAAAGCGTTTTGCAGCATTTCCAAGCAGTTTTACATTGTCGTAATACAAGAGGAAATCAAAGGAAACTTCAAATAAGGTATTGTTTTGCGAAAAAACGATTCCATTTTCAGGCGAAATCAATTCGAAAGACCAGGCGTAATTCACCTCATCCTGTACAATATCCACAATGGTTTCCTTCATCCAGCTTCCACCCCACACTCCTGCCTCAAACCAGGGTCTTGCCCTCACAACCTGAGTTAACACATCATTTAATGCTTCCCTGAAATCAGTACCAAGCATCCACGAAATCTCTTGAATCCGCTGTTCGTCAACAATAATATCCATCTGTGGCAAGAGTTGTTTTTTGTGTTTATTCAAAACAGGCCAATCAACAAAATAAAACCGTTTATACATCTGTGTATTCTCCGAAATACAATTAGTTCCCAGATTGAAAATACGCTGAGCTCTCATCCGGTATTGAATTTCATTTTTGGGAATGTCGATATAGATTAATAATCCTTCCCATTTGCAAAGGCTGGCTCCGCAACCATACACAATACAAATATCAGCTTGATTATCCGGCTTAAGCAATTCGATTTTCTCCCTTTCATAAAAATCGGCTAATTCACCTGTATATCTTTTACCAAACACAGGGTCGTTTCCATTCAGATTATCCGTTAGCATTTCATTGATAAGCATTTCGGGTTTCAGGCAGGAAGTAATATCAAACCAGATAGGATTTACATTACTTGCAATCAGTGCTTTATTAAGCTGATTAACAAATTCGTCCCATAAAACACCACTATACCCATCAATAACAACTGTTTTGTGCAAAGCAATTTCTTTTGCCAATGCATCAAATCCTGTTTCAATCTTTCCATTGGCAAGCTTATAAGCAGGAAAAACATCGTAACTATCTTTTATTTTTGATGATTTCTGAATAGGAAGCAAAGGCTGTAAAGACTTTCTGTATTTATTTATTTTATTGGTTTCAGATTTAGTACTCTTTATATCAGCAGCTTGCTTTTTCTCTTCAGCAAGTAATGCTGCACCGTAAATTATAAATTTTTCGGTGTTTTCGCAGATCAATACATTTACATTATACTTATTTTCAGTCATTGTCTTTGCAAAAACAGCTGCTGACAAATGCCATGCTTTTGCGATATTTCCACCGATAACAACTTGCTCACAGGTAAACTTTTTAAGCCATGGAAGTAAGAAATCTGCCAGATTTTTGCCAAATGTAACGAATATACTTTTAATAAAATCATCTTTTTCAGTCATCTCTGCAATATCTTTCACAGAACCAGCAGTATTTCCGGTAATTTTAAAAAACTCATTCAAAAACCAACGACCCGAAAAATAATCATCAGCAATGGAATCTTTATAAACTTCGCAATAGAAAGCTGCCTGGGCAGGAATATTTTCATCCTTCAAAATTAAATTGTTATTGTTCAGAAAAGCAGAACCAAAACCTGTACCTAAAGTTAAGCAAATAGTGGGTTTTTTATTCAGATTTACTAAATGTGCAGCTCCTTTAGCAAAACAATGAGCATCATTTGCAAAAAGGATTTCAGTATCTAAAGGGAGATTTATCTTGTTTTTTAAAGCTATTGCCATATTTAAACCAAAAGTACTGCTGAATTTTCCTCCAACACCATGTATTTCACTTATTCCCTTCTGATAATTAAATGGTCCGGGCATAGCAATTCCAATGGATTTAATGTTCTTATTTTCGCCAATAGTTTGATTGATTACATTACTCAAACTATCAATAATAGTAATGGCATTACTGCTCGAATCAATTGGTTTGTGGATTGTTTCAAAGCTTAACTCATTTATATTAGTAACAGTAACCAATCCGGCACTAACATGACTTCCACCCACATCAATGCCAATGGAAATATGTGTTTGAAGAGAATCTTTATTATATTTCATTTGTAGTATGCTAAAGTTAAAATCTAAAAATTGGTTTTTATTGAAACCAAATGAGTAAAAGAATTGTAATAATATCGCTTTTTGCTACAAATATAAAACTTATTTTTGTTTTAAGATAATTTAAATCAAACAAGAGTAATTCTTCTCATTGAAACTATAGCTTCATAAGTAAAATATAAGTTATTTGAAATCTAAGGGTTAATTCGAATTGAAGAGTTGTATTGATTGTATAAATTTTGGGTTTATGATAAACAAAAAGCCATCCTGTTATCAATAAAAGGATGGCTTCTTGCTTATGGAAATATTATTCGTTTAAACGAATTTTAAATCTTTCAAACAAGTATGAATTTTCTCGAAAGTACGTTCGATATCATTGTCCAAACCAACGGAAAAACGAACCAAACCTTCGCCCAATCCCATTTCTTTCTGTGTTTCTTCAGGAACTTCAGAAGAAGTACTTTTTCCTGAATTGCTGAACAATGTTTTGAAATATCCCAAACTAACTGCCAGATAACCAACACCTGCCTTTTGCATACTTTCCATCAACAGGGAAGCTCTTTCGGCCGTTTGCATATCAATAGCAATCATACCACCAAACCCATATTCAGGATTCATCATTTTTTTTAATAAATCGTGTCCTTTAGACTCTGGCATACCTGGATAAACAAATTTCAAACCGATTTCCTTGAATTTAATGGCAAGATACATTGCATTGGCACTGTGTTGTTTCATGCGTATATGCAAGGTATGAATATTTTTCAAAATACTGGAAGAACGCATCGGATCAAGAACCGGTCCCAACAACATGGCTGTACCACTGTTAACATCACTCAATGAATTGATAAAGTCGAGATTTCCACAAATTGCACCTGCAACACAATCGTTTTTACCATTGATGAATTTAGTCATACTATAAACTACAATGTGAGCACCAAATTTTATTGGAGAAACTATCATTGGAGTAAAAGTATTGTCAACCATTAGTTTTGCACCAAAACTTTCAGCTATTTCCGATAAGGCCGGCAAATCAGATATAGTTAACAATGGATTGGTCATTGTTTCGGTATAAATTATCTTGGTATTTGGACGCATGGCTTTTTTAACAGCTTCCAGATCGGTAGGATCAACAAAGGTAACATCAATATTAAACTTTGGAAGATAGTTTTTTAAGAAAGCAAAAGTTCCACCATAGGTTGTGATACTCGAAACAATATGATCGCCGGTATTTACCAATTGCAGAATAGCGGAAGTAATAGCTCCCATTCCTGAGGCAGTAACCCATGCAGCTTCAGTGCCTTCCATTGCAGCCAATGCATCAGCCAGGTATTTATTACTTGGATTCCAATGACGTGAATACAAAAAGCATCCTTCTGTTTCGCCATGGAAAGTATCTACCATCGATTTGGCTTCTAAAAAAGTATAAGTTGCAGAATCGGTGATAGATGGATTTACATCTCCGAATTCTCCAAATTGCATTAAATCCTGAATATTGCTTGCCGGATCAAATTTTTTCATATTGTGTGATTTTTATTTTTTGATAGTTTATTAAACTTTAAATGTGTTTTTTCAATTAGCAAAATTATATTTTTTTATCTCAATAGCAATATTTTTACCCACTAATTTCACAAATTTAAATTAATAAGCATTATTAAGATAATCTTTCCTAATCACTTTCATCTTTTGATTAAGTCGTTAGCAATATTATTATTTTTAAAGTACAATATTGGAGTTATGAAAAGAAATCTGTATTTATTTTGGATATTATATTTTATAGGGTTGGGAAATCATTTTTTTAAGTACCTTAAATCCGCACTCTTTATTATATTCGCCACTAATTACACTAATTACACTAATTTTTTAAATAAATTAAAATAATGATACGGTATTGTAAATAGCTAATAATAAAACACTAATAAAAATCCTTGCGGATTTTAGGAAGTAATCAAATCATCTTCATTCTGTAAAGCCTTTTGCGGGCATCATCTTTGTTTGGTCTGTAAATATAAATCACATTCACTTTGTTTATAATTATATTTACACAAACTTAATTTAAACTTCAGAAATGAGATTTTAAATAAATATTTTATCTTTCTGAAATTCAACATTCTAAATTAATAATTTAAAGTTAGATAAATGTCAGGATTAAAAATAGCATAAAATAAATTGAATAAGTAAAATAGATTGAAATAAATTTAATAATTTCGCAAATGAATGTTTCCAAAACAACTTATAAGTATATATTATACAATAAGGTGTTTTTTTATAGTTTGAAACACAAATGATAATGAATAAATCTTACAACAATATGAACTACGATTTAATAGTTATAGGTAGTGGTCCGGGCGGATATGTAGCTGCCATAAGGGCATCACAATTAGGATTGAAAACAGCCGTTGTTGAACGTGCTGAATTGGGCGGTATTTGTTTAAACTGGGGTTGCATCCCAACCAAGGCACTATTGAAAAGTGCACAGGTATTCAATTACGCTTCTCATGCTGCCGATTACGGTGTAAAAATTGAAGGAGAAATAAAAGCTGATTTCGAAGCTATGGTAAACCGCAGCAGAGGTGTTGCTGACGGAATGAGCAAGGGAATTCAATTTCTATTTAAAAAAAATAATATAGATATAATCAATGGTTTAGGTAAAGTAATACCAGGCAAGAAAGTTGAAGTTACAAATGCTGAAGGAAAAGTAATGGAATTTGCAGCTAATCATATTTTAATTGCAACAGGTGCCCGTTCACGCGAATTGCCAAATCTGAAACAGGATGGTAAAAAAATAATCGGCTACCGCGAAGCCATGACACTTTCCCATCAACCCAAATCAATGGTTGTAGTTGGTTCGGGAGCAATTGGATCTGAGTTTGCATATTTTTACAATTCTATTGGTACACAGGTTACTTTGGTTGAATTTATGCCAAATGTTGTTCCTGTGGAAGATGAAGAAGTTTCAAAACAACTGGAACGATCTTTTAAGAAACAAAAGATGAAAGTAATGTGCGAATCAACTGTGGAAAGTGTTGATACTTCGGGCGATTTGTGTAAAGTTACCATCAAGACCAAAAAAGGCGAAGTGGTTGTTGAAGCTGAAGTGGTTCTTTCGGCTGTAGGCATTGCCACCAATCTGGAAGGTATTGGTCTGGAAGAAACAGGAATCGCTTTCGATAAGGGAAAAGTCACGGTTGATGAATTTTATCGTACCAATGTGGATGGTTACTATGCCATCGGAGATATTGTTCATGGTCCTGCACTGGCTCATGTTGCCTCTCACGAAGGGATTATCTGTGTTGAAAAAATTGCAGGCCATCACCCACAACCCATGGATTATGGCAATATTTCTGGTTGCACGTATACCAATCCGGAAATAGCATCGGTAGGTTTTACTGAAAAACAAGCCATTGAAGCAGGGTATGAAATCAAGGTTGGGAAATTTCCATATTCTGCATCAGGAAAAGCAAGTGCAGCCGGAAATAAGGATGGTTTTGTAAAGGTAATTTTCGATGCAAAATACGGCGAATGGTTAGGTTGCCACATGATTGGCGACAATGTTACCGAAATGATTGCAGAAGCAGTTGTTGCCCGTAAACTTGAAACAACAGCACGTGAGATTTTAGACGCAGTTCATCCGCATCCTACCATGTCTGAAGCTGTTATGGAAGCAGTAGCAGCAGCTTATGGAGAAGTAATACATTTATAGAAACAGGTAATGATAATGAGTTACAGGGTTGTCAGGTTACAAAACAGCGTTGCTTTAATAACTTAACAACCCTCTAACTCAAAAACTACTTTTTACCATTATAATCTTTAACAACATTATAAATACAAACAATGGAAATTATAAAAACACCGATAGCAGATTTATTAATTATTCAACCTCAGGTATTTCGTGATGACAGAGGTTATTTCTTTGAATCTTTTAATCATCAACGATTTATAGATGCAGGATTGGATTTGCATTTTGTACAGGATAATGAATCTAAATCTCAAAAAGGTGTTTTGAGAGGTTTGCATTTTCAAAATCCTCCTTATTCACAAGGGAAACTAGTAAGAGTAATTAAAGGATCCGTAATGGATGTAGCTGTTGATATACGCAAGAATTCAGCAACTTACGGACAACATGTTTCGTTGGAATTAAATGAGGAAAACAAAACCATGCTATGGATTCCACCTGGTTTTGCCCATGGTTTTGTTACGTTGGAAGATAATACCATTTTCTCTTACAAATGTACAAATATGTATAATAAAGCCTCAGAAGGTTCTATTTTATGGAATGATCCTGATTTGAATATTGACTGGAATGTTGAAAATCCAAATTTATCTGAAAAGGATAAAGTTTCACCATTTTTTAAAGATTTTGTTAGTAATTTTATTTAACTAATTTTATTACATAAAATTATATTATCTTTGTAGTTAACAATCTAAAATAGATTTATGGCAATTATTTCTATGTTTTATGGTATCATTATTTCCATGTATTATTTGGATAACAGGCAGCATCACTTACCTCATATTCATGTAAAATACCAGGATGAAGAAGCTGTTATTTCTATTATTGACGGTGAAATATTAGAAGGATTTCTGAAAATTAACAAAATGAAACTTGTACAAGCATGGATAGAAATTCATAACGATGAATTATTGGCAGATTGGGATTTAGCGATTAAAGGTGAAAGTATATTTAAAATTGATCCATTAAAATAATTGATATTATGAATCCAAGAGTTGCAAATGTAAAACCTGAACAAAATTATACACTTTCTATTACTTTTACTAATGGGGAAGTGAAAAGTTTTGATGTAAAACCCTACATGAATATCGGAATATTTAAAGAATTGAATGACAACAGTTTGTTTAACTCTGTAAAACCTTTTTTGGGAAGCATACAATGGGCAAATGGAGTTGATTTATGTCCAGATACTTTATATTTGGAAAGTAAATAGTATTTGTTAATTTAAAAAATACGTTTATTTATTTTAATATTGCTTAAAAGCAGCAATTTAAGAATCAATTAAATTATTTAAAAAGAATCCTTTTTTTTCACAATAATAAAGCCTGATTTCCGTTTCTTTTTTACATTTTCTTTATTCAATAACTATGAATTTAAAACGATTACTTTTTAGTATTTTATTTACCGTTTTGGTTTTAATATCCGGTAAATATTTCATCTATTCCACTCAAACCAAAAAGAACTCTGATGATGATTACCGTAAAGCATTTCAAATCAATTACAAAATTTTTACTGCCGAGGTTCCTTCCAAGCTATATTTTTGTGAAGAGGAAGTTCCGATCAAGATGTATTATGTTCGCGAGTCCCTTGAACGCGAATTGCTTACCAATACTTTTTGGCAATCAAATACCATGTTAATGCTCAAACGTGCTTACCGTTGGTTTCCGGTAATTGAACCCATTTTAAAAAAGAATGGTTTACCCGATGATTTTAAGTATTTAGCATTGATAGAAAGTGGTTTTTTAAATGTGGTTTCTCCGGCAAATGCAGCCGGATTCTGGCAATTTATAAAACCCACAGGACAAAGATATGAGTTGGAAATTACAGAAGAAGTAGATGAACGTTATCATTTGGAAAAAGCAACCGATGCTGCCTGTAAATTTATAAATACAACCTATGGAATGTTCAACAACTGGACATTAGCAGCTGCTGCCTATAATATGGGCGAAGGTGGAGTTAAACGTTCCCTTGAAACACAAAAAGTAAATTCTTACTATGATTTGTATCTGAATGATGAAACTTCACGCTATATTTATCGCATTCTTGCGTTGAAACTTATCTATTCCCAACCTGTAAAATATGGTTACTATCTACGTTTAAAAGACTTGTATCCACCTATTCCCTTCAAAACATTAAATGTAGATACTTCAATTACCAATCTGGTTAATTTTGCCAAAACCAATGGCATCACCTACAAGGTTCTGAAAGATTTTAATCCATGGTTACGCAACAAACAATTAACCAACAAATCAAGAAAATCATATCAAATCAAGATTCCACTTTCTGGATATGATAACTACGATAATCTGATGCAACCTGATAGCTATAGATTGCTGAATGATACGCTGGAATTAAACAGGTAACCTACTGCTATGATTCCTGACTTTAAAAAACTGCATTTAACTAACTATGAAACGTTTAATATTCACCATTCAGCAGCACAAGGTTTTTGGAATTATTTTTGAATCATTTTGGGCAGATTTTGATAAGGAAGAAAAATTCAGCTTTAATTATAAGAAAATTAATGCTTTAAATGCTAAATCCAATAAAATGGATTTTTCAGAAACTGAATTGAAATTAATAGAATTAATAGAAATTATAAGCCCTGATGAAATTACTAAAAGATTTTCAAAAGACAAAACAAAACCTTCAATCTATTATTCAACAGTTAATCAGAATATTAAATCCGACGTAATTTTACCCTTTATTGAAAAGCGGTTAGTCATGATTTTAAAGTTGATTAAAGAAAAGGATTTACCTTTATTTCCCATTGGTACAAATGGATTAATATTAGACTGGAAAATTAAAGTTTTTGAAAAAGACATTACGTTGATTCCATGTTTTAAATATAAAGAAAAAGAAATTTTTTATAACTTCTTAGCTGAGTACAAAGGGAAAAAAATTAAACTGCTTGATTCGGATAATTACATAATTACAAATATTCCTTGCTACTCTTATATTGACAACAGTATTTTTTTGTTACCTGAAATTGAAGGTAAAAAAATTCAGGTTTTTTTCAAAAAAGACTTTATTGAAGTACCCGAACATTTGGTTGATAATTATTTTAAGACTTTTATTGCAAAAACCATAGCTCATCAAAAGATTATAAATGAAGGATTTGAAGTTAACTATCTTCATTATGCTCCAATCTGCAATTTAAAACTTACCAATGATTGGCTGGGAAATGCAATTGCTGTGGCAAGCTTTTCTTATCATGACATTGAATTTGAATATAATAGCAAAAAGAAGAGAAAAGTGATATTTCAGGAATCTCCCAACTACATTTTTAATGTTATCGAACGTGATTTTAAAACAGAAGAGAACTTAATTAACGAACTTAAAACATTAGAATTAAACAATATAAGCGGATCTGCTTTTACTTATAATAAATCCACTGATAAGGGTGTTGAAAATAACATAAGAAATCTGGTTGCCGGTATTAATGAAATACATGATCGGTTGATTGAATTAAACATTATTGTAAAATCTTCGTTTACTACCAATTATTATACCGGTAAAGTGAATTTAAATAAGCAGTTAACCTCAAAAAATGATTGGTTTGACTTACAAATGCTTATTAAATTCAATGATTTTGAAATTCCGTTTATTAACCTTAAAGACCATATATTAAATCAAATTCCGGAATTTGTTTTACCTGACGGAAGTGTCTTTGTAATTCCTGATGAATGGTTTGCAACTTATTTAAAACTTTTTATCTTTGGAAACATCAACAAGAATACTATTCGTTTAAACCATTTTCATGTTTCGCTTATCGAAAGGGATTTCAAGAAAGATCTGGATATTCTCAATATTAATTCATTAGAAAAAGACGATGTTACAATAAATTCATCAACTACAAGTATTTTAAGGCCTTATCAATCAGAAGGAGTTATATGGTTAATTTGTTTATACAAATTAAAATTAGGTGCATGTCTGGCTGATGATATGGGTTTGGGTAAAACGTTGCAGGTGTTGACATTACTTAATCATCATAAAAATACAAATGTTTTCCCTGTTAACGAAATTCAAAATCAGAAACAAGTCAATCAGCTAAGTTTATTTATAAATGAAATTGAAAATCAATTACAAACAAAGGAAACCAAAACTTCATTGGTAGTTATGCCATTAAGTTTGATTTACAATTGGGTAAATGAAATTGAGAAATATACACCCAACTTAAAATATTATATTTACAATGGTAATGCCCGAAATTCAGATCCTGAATTCTTATTGAATTTTGATTTAATCCTATCAACCTATCGAACAGTGAGCAATGATATCATTAAATTAAGAGAATGCAAATTCTTTTACCTGATATTGGACGAAAGCCAATTTGTTAAAAACGCTGAATCAATAACATACGGAGCTATTTCTTCAATTGATTCTTTTTATAAATTAATAATGACCGGTACGCCAATCGAAAACTCTGTTAATGATTTGTGGTCGCAAATGAATTTGATTAATAAAGGATTATTGGGAAGCCAGCAGAAATTTAAAAAATATTTTGTAAATACATTAGAAAATGCAGGTAATCCTGATGAATCTCAGACTGTAGTATTGAAAAAATTAGTAAAACCATTTATATTAAGACGTCAGAAAGTAGATGTTGCCAAAGATTTACCCGAATTATCCATTCAGTATCATTATTGTGAAATGAGTGAATATCAACAAATTATTTATGAAACCCGTAAGTCAGAAATAAGGAATTTTATTCTGGAAAAAATCTCAGGCAATGAAACAAAGAAAGTCAATTCACATATATTAAGTGGTTTAACAAAATTAAGATTATTAGCAAATCATCCAAAATTAACTGAAAAGGATTATTTGGAAGATTCAGGAAAAACTGATGAAATTTTCAATGTACTTGAGAGCATTCTAATTGAAGGACATAAGGTTTTGATATTTTCTCAGTTTACAAAATATCTCAGCCTTATTTCGGAAATTCTAAATGAAAAACAAGTTAAACACTGTTTATTAACAGGCAGACAAAAAACGGAAGAAAGACAAATGAACATTGCTCTTTTTAATGAAAATCCTGAATATCAGCTGTTTTTGATATCATTAAAAGCGGGAGGAGTAGGGCTAAATCTGACTACTGCTGATTATGTATTTTTACTGGATCCCTGGTGGAATCCCGCTGTTGAATTACAGGCTATTAATAGAGCACACAGAATTGGACAATTGAAGAATGTATTTGCATATCGTTTTGTTTCCAAGGGAAGTATAGAAGAAAAAATTATCAAACTTCAGGAGAAAAAACAGCATCTGGCTGATATCTTTATAAATAAAAATGCTACTTACAAATTTAATAAGGATGACTTATTACATTTACTTGATTAATTATTAATTAACAACAGGTAACGCAAACCAAAAACAGGCACCCTCATTTACTTTGCTTTCTGCCCATACTCTTCCTCCATGTTTTAAAATTATACGTTTTACAATTGCCAATCCAACACCAGTTCCTTCAAATTCGTGTGAATTATGTAGTCTTTGAAACACACCAAATAACTTATTAATATACTGATCATTAAAACCTACTCCAGAGTCTTTTATGTAATATATGTTCTCATTTTCTTTACTAAATCCTCCAACTTCAATGTTTTTTTCCTCTTTTGGTATCGTATATTTTATAGCATTTGATAGTAAATTAGTTAAAACCTGACGTATCAAATTAGTATCAGCATCAGCTATTGGCAGTTCCAAAACATTAAAATTAAATGATTTAAGAACTTCTTCAGTCGCTATTTCTGAATAAACACTAGTTGCTAAAGAAGCAATATTTGTTTTTACAACTCTCAGATAGGTTTTATTTGTTTTTGAAAGCAATAATAAATCATTTATCAGATTATCCATTTTTGCAGTACTGTTGCGAATAATATTCAAAAGCCTAACTCCTTCTTCATCAAGTTTATCCGAATAATCTTCAACAATTATTCTCGAAAATCCGTCAATGGCTCGCAAAGGAGTTCTTAAATCATGGGAAACAGAATATGTAAAGGCTTCCAATTCTTTATTTGCATCTTCTAATTGAGCAGTTCTTTTTTGAACCTTTTCTTCGAGCATTTCATTAAGTTCCTTAATTTTAGATTCATATTCTTTACGCTCGGTTATATCTCTCCCTACTCCAATAATTTCTGTAATTTTCCCTTCTTCGTTTACAACAGCTTTATCTGCCCAGCCAAACCATCGCCAACCCTTTGCTGTTAATGCCCTTTGCTCAACATAACATTTAAAGGGTTTCATATAAATCGCTTTCATGGCTTCAAGTGTTGACTCTCTGTCATCCTCGTGTACTAAAGGAAGAAAGATATTTCCAAGTAATTCATTTTCTGTTTTTCCGAATACATCACAATAACTTTGACTTACAAATAAAAATCTACCTTCTATATCAACTTTTACAACCAAATCTGATTGATTCTCAACCAATAATCTGTATTTATATTCACTTTCCTTAATCTCATTTATCATTCTTTGGTTATCTTCCTGATCTTTAAGAATTTTACCAATCAAAACTGTAGCTAAAGGATAGGCAATTATTACAGTTAAACTGATAATTTTTAATGTGATAAATTGCATCTTTGATGGTAAGGTAAACATCAGAAGAATCATAACCAAATGTACAGCCAAGCCAAGAATTAATAAATTAAGTGAATTTATTGGAACTGATTTTGTTTTTCTTAAATGATAATAGATTAATCCAATGATGGTTGATGCAGTAATTACAGACACACCCATTACTGCACCTCCACCACCAAGATAAATCCTATAGATAGCAGCGAGAAATGCAGCAATTATACCTGAAACAGGACCAAAAAAAAGAGCACATAAGCTTAAGATAACTGAGCGTCCATCAAAAATAATACCTTCTGACATAACAAAAGGTTGCATCATTCCAATTATAGCTGTTATTCCGAATAATAAACCCTGAAGTATCTGACCTTTGAAGGTTTTGCTATTCCATCTTTTATTAAAAAACCCAGCTAAAATACTTATGGCTATAAGTATTGACAGATTATAAATAAGATCAACTACTATCATTTAATTACTGATTTAATTAGTTATTGTATATTAATTACACAACAAATACCTGATGATATAACTTTAAAAAATTATTTTTTTGTTTTGCTTTTACAATGATGAATAAGCTAAAATTAATTACAAATATACAACAAGATTAAGCTATTAT
>CAIZXK010000639.1 GCA_903936865.1 uncultured Bacteroidales bacterium
AATTACTTCAAAAATTGAATATAAAATATAGAATATAAAAAAACTAATAATAAATGGAATCGCATCATTTCTATTTAGGAAAACGTATAATAATAGTACGATAAGTAAAGTAAATAGCTTTAATGTAGTAACCAACATATAATTTGATGTAAATTTGGAAAAACTCTTTTCAACACTTTTAATTTGAAGATAATGAGATATTAAGGTTAAGGAAAAGAAAAATAGTAATAAATAGGGCAAAGTTGGAGAAATACAATTATCAGGTAATGCATACATACTTATAATTACCAAAATGCTGATTATAATTGTATAAATAACTAATTTTTTTAAAAAAGAAAGATAAAGTGAATTCATTATTTTCCAATAAAGTCTTTAATCATATAATAAATTGCTAATGAAACTGATAAAATTGAAAAGATGAGTGTGAAAATTGGAGTACCATCAGTTATCCATTCATCTAATTTTACACCAGCAAAAACTCCTATCAAAATAATAGCAACCATTTGAAAAGCAATAGTTGAATATTTTGTATAATCGTTTAAGGATTTCTTAGGATTTTTCAGTTTCATTTTTTTGAGTAAACAAAGTTGTATTTTTTCCGGTATTCATATTGCATGAACCTGAAAATTGAGCACCTGGTTCAATAGAAAGTTTGTTAACGGAAATGTCGCCAATTAGCTTAGAAGTAGATTTTAACGACAACATTTCCAGCACACTAACATTTGCTTTAATGCTTCCTGAAAAGTCAGCATTCTGACAAATAATTTCTCCTTCAACATTGCCTGTTGCACCTACAACTAATTTCCCTTTTGCATTTATTGTTCCAATAAGGGTTCCATCAATACGAAAATCGCCATTGGCTGAAATTTCTCCTTTTACTATGGTTCCTGCACCCAATATATTAATGGATGAGGAATCTATTTCATTTACTTTTGCCATTTTCTAAAAATTTTCATTAAAAAATAATGTACAAACCTACATCTTTTTTATTATAATACAAAATATTTCTTATTACTATTTGTCTTTCAGATAAATACTTTTAAAAAAACTTTGATAACCATCTATATCCTTTAACTTTATAAGATTATTAAAATTTTCGTTTGAAATTACATTTTCAATAGGATTTGATGATGTTAAAGGGGAATATATGTATTCATCTGCTTTAATAGCCTGATAATATAACAAAGCTTCATCTGCTTCAGCAAATTGGGAAACTGATATTAAGTGTATATTTTGCTTATAAATGAAACTGGTTATTTCTAAATTTTTATTTGAATAATATTTCCTGTTATAATCTGATATTTTAATTTTCAGCACATTAATATTTACTTTACTTGCATCTACAAGTAATATAAAAAAATGGGGTAAATTTTTGTTTATTGTATAAGTTGATAAAAGTGAAGGATTAACTATTGGTATTTCAGGTGTTTTAATTGTATCTTGCTTCGAAGTTTTGATTTCAGTTTTTTCAATAATTTTATTTTTTTCACTAATATTTTCTTTCTTTTCAGTTTTTTCTGATGTATTTTTCTTTGTTGATTTTTCTTTGCTTTTTCCTTTATCTTCCGAAAATGTATTTGCAGATAAACTTACATCGTTACCTTTATTTAAATAATCAAGAACCATTTGAGCTATTGGAACAATTTCGTTATTTTGATATTTTGTAATAATCGAATTTAAAGCATTTACCAATGAATCTTTCCCGTATATTTTTCCAGATGATAAAGCTTTCAGATATTCAAATTTAGGATATGTAGGAGTAATTTTAAATTTTTCTGTTGCAATTAGATGGTTACTAATTACTTTTGAATAGTTACCTTGAATAAATGCTTTATAAGTTTCTTCATATAATTGATTTACTTCATTGTTTTTTAACTGGATTTCTTTATAATAATTAGGGTCTGAAATAATTTTTGCATAATCACTTTCAGGGTATTTATTTATTATTAGTTCTTTGTAATAGTCCCTTTTGGTATTATTTCCCAAATCGCCATTAATTTTAAAAAGCAGATAATAAGATTTTAATATAAATTTACCTTCAGGGTAGCGAAGTAACAGTGTGTCAAAAGTTTCTTGTGATTTCTTTAAATCTTTAAGACCTTCATAATAAATATATCCCATATTAAAAATTGCTTCTTCAACTTTATCTTTCGATTTTTTCATTTTTTCTTCAGTTAAAGGAACGTTTTTTAAATAGAAGTTTTTATTCTTTGGATTTGATGAATCTTTTAATGTGTCTTTTTCTTTTTCTTCTGATTCATTGTCAGATAATTCTTTATTTTGATCACCATAATCAAAAGTTTGTTTATTACTGATTCGCCATAAATCTTCTAATTTTCTTTTACCCCATTTTTTATTAAATTCAGAAAATCCAAAACTCATGGTAGATGTATTATAAAAATACCATTCACCAGCACCTGTTGGACTATTTCCTAATCCACTGGATTTTTGAATTGAACTTTGCAAGACATTCAAAGATTGACGATTGGCACTTTCTTCTTCTTTTTGTAATTGTTCTTCTTTTAGTATTGCTGCAATAACGTTATTAATTTTCATCTCTCTGGCATCTGGTTTCATCAATGCCATTGCCTGCAAACTATCCTGAACTCTAACAATTTGTATGTTTTTAACCAATTCATTTAATAATTCTGCTTTGCTTTCTATTAAATCAAAATTCGGAAAATCCTTGGGTAAAAACATAACAGTACTATCATAATATGCCTGAGCATTTTCATAATCAGGTAATTCAAAATATAAATCAGCCAATTTTAAAGCTGAAATGGCTTTTTGGTAATTGTTTCCAGCACTACTACTTACCGATAATCTCAAATATTTTATAGCTGCTTCAAAATCTTTATTTCTTATTGAAACTTCAGCCATAGCATAATAAATCTGATCTTGAAATTCCTTATTCTTTTGATCCTTTAGCATTTTGTTTAGTTTTTTCATCAAATCTTTGCTGTCACCGGTTGAAGCATCATAACTCATTGCAAGATTGATTTTGGCATTAAAAGCCATTTCGTAACGTGGGTTTTTCTTGATGACCTTTTTATAAAGTTCTGTAGCATTTGTCAAATCACCGTTACGTTGGTAAATTTGAGCTAAAATAAATCTTAATCGGGTTCTTGTATCTTTTTTTCTGTTTTGTTTGATTGCAGGTATAATATAATCAATTGCAGGTGCATAATTATCTTGCTTTATATAAAAATCGGCATAAGCCATGTTTAATTCTCTTTCTAATAATTTAGGAGCATTGCCATCATTTATTTTATTTCTAACCTGATCTAAAAATGACTGTGAAATTCCAAATTCTCCAATTTGTGTGTTAGCTTTAGCCAACCATACCATGGCATCAAATTTTATTGCATTGTTTTTATATTGGCTAATCACAAAATTAAAAGTTCGCATCGCTGCTCTATAATCATGCTTATAAAAATTAGCCTTTCCAATCATCAGGTATGCATCATCTATCCAATTTATATGTTCTTTTCCTTTAATAAAAATTGAATGCATTTTTATAACTTTAGCACCTTTTTCGATAGCTCTATCCATTTGAGGGTTAACTTTTTGAGCTTCTTCTTTGCTGCCTAATTGATATATTGGTAATACTTTTGTATAGTTCTCTTTTGAATTTAACGAAAGTTCTTTAATACCTTCTTTTAAGCTCTCATTACCATTCCAATAAGCATTATAATGAGCTGTGAGATTATGATATAATCTTCTTGATAGCGTGCTTTTTTTTGTTGAACATGAAACAAAAAAAACAGCTATAGATATTAATAGTAACGTAAATGTATATTTCCGGATCAAAGCAAAATTTTAGTTTAATAACTCATTTTTTGCAAATTTATTTTATTTTTTCGAAATTAATGATGATATTGAACATTAAACTTGTTTTTTTTGTAAAATTTAAAAAAATAAATGTTTTTTCCCCTTGTAAAATGTAATATATGAGAACTGTATGTTTTTTTTTAATAAAAGTGAATTTATTATTTTACTTTTCTGAACATTTAACTTATTTTTGTAAATTGATTTGAATTTGAATTACTAATTAAAAACCAATTATGTATTCTGAAATTAATGGCAGAAAACTCACAAATTCAGCTAATAAAGAGATTTATCTTATTTCTGATTATAAATTACAAGATCTTAAAAATATTGTAATTTGTGATGCTATAGTTTTAGATTATAATGATAAGGAAGGATGCAATAAATTTTTGCGAAATATCAGGCAATCATTAATTGAATCAATTTACTTAATTCCTGTTTTTATATTATCTCAATTTGATGAGGTTGATTTAGTTTCTGTTGAGCTTAGCGATGGGATTATATCTACTATTAATAATCCTTTAATTCTTGAAAAAACAAACCTTCTTGCTCAACGACGTGATAATTTAAAAATTACAGAAGCTACTTCTACTGAATCAAGAATTTTAAATAAACTTCTCAGATTTTATTATACAAGAAACAAAGAGCTTACACCCGTATTGAATAGCAAATCTCATATAGGATATGAATATCCGTTAATAAGTGGTCATTATAAGGTTGAAGAATCGATTGATTTGCTTGCTTTATTAAATAATCTGGTCGATCAGGATTTGTTTCTGAATCAGTTTGTTGATAAAGTGAAATTATGTAAAAATTGCAGCTCAAGTTTTTTGAATTATAGAGAAGTATGTCCAAAATGTAATTCTTTTAACCTTGTTGCCGAAGGTTTAATTCATCATCTGGATTGTGGATATATTGGTTTAGAAAAAGCATTTGGAAATCCACGACAATTAATTTGTCCTAATTGTGAAAAAGGATTATGGCAATTTGGTGTCGATTACACAAAACCAACAGGTACATTTAGTTGTAATAATTGTAAACATTTATTCAGGGAATCAACTAAAAATGTTTTTTGTTTTAATTGCAGGAATATAACTACACCCGAAATGCTTATTAATGCAAATATTTATAGTTTAAAAATAACGGAAAATGGAACTAAAATGGCAATTGGTGAAGTAAAAAAAGAAGTAGAAAAGACAGAGCCAAATGTGAGTGGATTTGTTTCGTTTACTACATTTACTACATTTTTAGAGTACGAAATACAAAGAACAAAAACAACAAATATTCCTGTTTCTATTGGTAAAATAAAAATTGATATTTCTATAAATGATAAAAATAGACTAGGGCACAGATTTATAAACTTGGTTGAAGAAATTGGTGAATTTATTAAAAACACTTCTTTATCTGGAGACATTATTACCGTAGGCCCAAATGATGTTTTTCTTATCATTTCCCCATTTAATTCACTAACAAAACTTGATTTTCTTCTAGGAAATATGCAGATTTCCATACAAAAAATGCTAAGTATGTCTTTCCCTGAATATGATATTAGCGTGAGAGTTAAATCAAACTTTATTGATGGAAGAACTCAGAAGACAGAAATGATTAACGATTTAATCAGGTAAATTATATTCTATTTATAATCAAACTTTAATTATTCTTATTTACAAATGAATACAATATAAATCTACTTATATTGTAAAAGCATTATATATTAACAAATTAGATAACATTAAGTGTTATTTTTACATTTGTACCCATTCCATGTTTACTATTGATACTAAAAGTACCATCAAAAAGTTTAATTATTCTTTTAGCAATTGTAATTCCCAAACCTATGCCTGATTGGTTATATAAATCTTTATTGAATTGCATATAGGCACCGATTTCGGCAACTTGTTCGTCACTCATTCCAATTCCTTCGTCTATGATTGAAATACACATCTTATTATTTTCAATTCCGGAAACAACTTTTATCATTGAGTTCTTTGGAGAATATAAAATGGCATTCTCAATCATTTCCTTTATTAAATCTCTATAAAACTGTTCTGGAATTTTTATTGAAGTATCTTCAAGTGATAGTTTTATATCATCCAATCTATTATAATTAGCTGCAATTTCCTTACAAACATCTTCTGTAACCTTTTTTACATTTGAGGTTGACATTTCATGTATTTCTAGTAAATCTCCGTTTTGTACAGAAAGAGATTCCAATCTGTAAAATAATAGTGTTTTAAGAACAATTCTGTTTAGTCTCATTCCGGCATCATAAACCAAAGAAACAAATTCAACAATTTCGTTCTTTGGCATCTGACTATTTTCAGTAAGTATCATACTTGAAAACCCGATAATAGCTCGTAATGGTTCGGAAATTTCCTTAGCTATAGGAGCACCCAGATTCAACGTAAGTTCGTTTAATTTTTGTTCACTTTTTCTCTTAAATTCTCTTATCCTATTTAGTCTGATTTGCACAGCCTGAATAAGTTCCTCTATAGTAAAAGGTTTTGAAATATAATCATCGGCACCCATTTGCATACCTTTTCTCATATCATCTCTCGTATCTTTAGCCGTTAAAAATATAAAAGGGATATTTGTAGTTAAGATATTACGTCTTAATTCTGCAAGAACCTGATATCCGTCCATTTCCGGCATCATTATGTCGCACAAAATTAAATCAGGCTGATTTTTTCTTGCAATCTCAATACCAATTTCTCCATTTTCAGCTTGAAACATTATATATTTCTCGCTTTCGAGAATTTCAATGATATTTTCCCTTACCTGATGATTATCTTCAATCACTAATATTTTTTCAGACATATAATTAAAATTTTTACGAAATTACATTTTTTTCAAATTAAATAAGTACATTTGATAAAATTTTTATAAATAATTTTTACATGCCAATAAATGTTCTTATTACGGAAGATGATTCAATTTCAGCAAAATTTCTCAATGAAACTTTGTTTAGGCTTGGATACAAGGTAGTTGCAATTGCTCAAACTGCAGAAGAGTCTATTAGTAAAGCCATTGAATTTAATCCGGATATTGTTATTATGGATATCAATCTTCCTGGTGAAATTGATGGAATAGAAGCTACAAAACGTATCAGAACAACATTAAATATTCCTGTTATCTATCTTACTGGTGCTGCGGATTCTGAAACATTAGACCGTGCACTAAAAACAGAACCAAATGGTTATGTTTTAAAACCATTTAAAAAACAAGAGCTTTTTACAGTAATTGAAATGGCTTTATATCGGGATTCTCTTGAGAAAAAGTTAAAAGCAAATGAGCAATTAATGGCACTTACTTTAGAATGTATAGGAGATGCCTTAATTACTACTGACACAAATGATAACGTAACTTTAATCAATAAAGAAGCTGAAAAATTAACTGGATTCTCTTTAAAAGATATTAAGGGCAAGAAAATTTCTGAAATCTATCCTGTGAAAATAGAAGGTACGAATGATTTTTTTAAAAATTTCGCTTCATTGCTTGCTCATTATCAATATAATGAAGAGAATCAAGATTTGGTACTTTTTTCTAAGAATCATTCTTTACTGCCAATAAATCAAACAATTGCTCCTTTGAAAGATGAAAATAAATTAATAAAAGGCTATATCATAACTTTTAGAGATATTTCATTAAAGAAAAAAGCTGAAGAAACATTAAAAAGGATCAATGAAGAATTAGAATCAAGGGTGTCAGAACGAACTATTGAGCTGAAAAATAAGAATAAAGAACTCGAAAATGAAATAAATAAAAGGAAAATTGTAGAACATAATCTTTATAAAGCATTAGAAAAGGAAAAAGAATTAAATGAATTAAAATCAAGAGTTGTTGCTACTGTTTCTCACGAATTTAAAACTCCATTAACTTCCATTTATAGTTCTGCTGAGTTATTACAACGTTATGAAATTAAAGAACCTGTAAATGAAAAAGTAAGTAAACATTACGAAATAATAAAAAAAGCGACTAGAGTGTTAGCTCAAATGGTTAATGATATTTTGCTAATTGAGAAAATAGAAGCTGATAAATATGATTTTAGTTTTGAAAAAGATGTGTTTTCAAAATTTGTTGAAAGTATTATAGATGAATTTAAGGAGAGTACCGGGAAAAATCATATTTTTACTTTTCAAACTGAAAACATACCTCCATATTCAGTGATAGAAAAAACATTATTAAGGCGAATTCTTAATAATCTTATTTCTAATTCTGTTAAGTATTCAAAAGAAGGTTCTAGAATTGATATTTTATTAAAATATTATAAGAAATCTTATGAAATTAAAATATCTGATTTTGGTATTGGTATTCCTGAAGAAGATAAAAAGCACTTATTCAATTTATTTCATCGTGCAAAAAATGTAATCAATTATGATGGAACAGGTTTGGGATTAACAATAATTCAGAAATCTGTAGATTTATTAAAGGGTAATATTTCATTGAAAAGTGAATTAGGAGTTGGTACAACAATTACAATTAACTTTCCTGAATATAAGTTGCTAAAGACAAAATAATTATCAAAAATTTTAATAGACTGAAATCTAATGAGTTGCTATAAAGTGATTATGTTTTATAATTAAATGGCTATTAGCATTTTTAATATGTAATTAATTTTTTTATAAAAAAGGAAGAGTTAAATAGAAACTTATTAACCCTTCCTTAAATTGTCAGTTAGATTTAGAATAACCCTGAAATATTTCCATCCTTATCAATGTCTATTAGTTCTGCCGAAGGTTCTTCTGGTAAACCAGGCATTCTCATGATTGTTCCAGCAATAGGTATTACAAATCCGGCACCTGAAGCTAACTGAATTTCCCTTATTTTAACAGTAAATCCTTTTGGTCTTCCTTTACGATATTGGTCATCAGATAATGATTTCTGTGTTTTAGCAATACAAACAGGTAGATTTCCAAATCCTAATTCATTAATTTTAGTTATATCAACTTTAGCTTGTACCGAATACTCAACATGGTCAGCTCCATACATTTTTGTTGCAATTTCATTTATTTTCTCTTCTAAAGTCCAATTGAAATCGTACAATGGTTTAAAACAGGTTGCACAACTATTTGCAGCTTCTACAACCATTTCTGCCAGTTCTATTGCACCTTCTCCACCTTTTTCCCAACTTTCGACCAACGAAACTTTAACATTCAGTTCTGCTGCTTTTGCTTTGATCAATTCAATTTCTTCTGGAGTATCAGTAGAAAATTTATTGATTGCAATAACAGGGGAAATTCCATAAAATCTTATATTCTCAACGTGTTTTTCTAAATTTTCCAATCCTGATTTTAAGGCTTCCAGATTTGGAGTATTAAGTTCTTTTAATTTAACACCGCCATGATATTTTAATGCACGGATGGTTGCAACTAAGACTACTGCATTAGTTGACAAGCCTCCATATTGACTTTTAATATTGAAAAATTTTTCAGCACCTAATTCTGATGCAAAACCTGCTTCAGTAACTACATAGTCTGAAAAACTTAAGCCCATCTTTGTTGCAATTATTGAATTAGTACCCTGAGCAATATTTGCAAATGGTCCTCCATGAATTATTGCGGGATTTCCTTCAATCGTTTGAACCAAATTTGGCATAATTGCATCTTTCATTAACGTTGCCATGGCACCATGTGCTTTTAAATCACGTGCAAAAATTGGCTTTCCATCGTATGTAAATCCAATAAAAATATTTCCCAGTTTGTTTTTTAAATCTTCCAAGTCCTTTGCCAGACATAAAGTTGCCATAACTTCTGATGCTGCAGTTATGTCAAATCCAGTTTCGCGTGGAACACCCTGTTTTGGACCGCCTAAACCAATAATAATATCGCGTAAAGATCGTTCGTTCATATCCATAACTCTTTTCCATCGAATAGTTCGTGGATCTAAACCCAAATTATGCTTTGTACTTTGAATGTTATTATCAATAAGGGCAGATAATAAATTATGTGCTTTTTCTACAGCAGAAATGTCACCAGTAAAATGAAGATTAATATCCTCCATTGGAAGAACTTGTGAATATCCCCCTCCTGTTGCACCTCCTTTTATTCCAAATACCGGACCTAAAGAAGGTTCACGTAATACTACTGTAGTTTTCTTACCAATTCTGTTTAAACCTTGAGTTAAACCAATAGAAGTAGTAGTTTTACCTTCGCCGGCAGGTGTTGGTGTAATAGCTGTAACTAATATAAGCTTAGCTTTACCTATTTTCTCTTCATTTATCAATTTTAATGGAAGTTTTGCTTTAAACTTACCATATAATTGCAAATCATCTTCCTCTATTCCTAATTCTTTAGCAATTTGAACTATAGGTTTAATTTTGATTTCATGAGCTATGTTAATGTCGCTTTTCATTTTTTATGTAATGTTTTATTAACAAATGTGTTACTTATTAATTATAACATTGATTCATTAAAAAAGTTCATATAAATCAACCAACTATAAATATATTTCAAACTAATTTTATACTTTTGTTGTTCTTATTATACAAGAAAATATTTTGCTTAAACTAATGATTAATTACTTACTTTTTGTAATTAAATAAATTTAAATTAAAGACAATAAACAAGTTACAATAAATGCCATGAATAGAAACAAATTTCTTTTTATCTTTTTTTCAATTACTATTTTATTATTTTCCAATAATCTCAATGCTCAGAATAAAGCCTTTAAATGTATAGTTTTAGGCAATAGTGGTGGGTATGAAGGCAATCTTTCCTCATATATGCTATCAAATTTGAAAACAGATAACTACATCTGTTTGGATGCAGGAACTCTATACAATGGGATTAAACTGGCTCTTAAAGAAAAAAGCTTTGGTAAATTCAAATTGCCTAAAACAGAAAAGCTTAAACCTGAAGTATTTATTATGAGAAATTATATTAAAGGATATTTAATTACTCATACTCATTTAGACCATATTGCTGCACTTATTATAAATGCACCAGATGAGAATAGAAAATATATTTATGGAATGCCACACATCATTGAAAATTTCAATAAGTATATTTTTAATTGGACTATCGCTGCTAATTTTGGCTCAGAAGGGGAGGGCGAAATTTTACAAAAGTTTAAATATATTACTTTACCTCAAGGGAATGAATGTCCTTTAATTGAAACTGATTTGTCTGTTACGCCCTTTTATACAAGTCATTATAATAATTATTTATCTTCTGCTTTTCTGATTAGATCAAATGAAAATTATTTTTTATATTTTGGTGATACCGGTTCAGATGAAAGAGAGAGAAATAACTATTTATCAGAAATATGGGATAGAATTGCACCTTTAATTCGTGAAAAAAAAATAAATGCAATTATGATTGAATGTTCCTATCCGAATGAACAACCTGAGAATATGCTTTATGGACATTTAAATCCATCATTATTAACAAAAGAATTAAATCAGTTAGCTAAAAAAGTAAATGAAAGAGATGCACAAAATGTACTTAAAGATTTGAAAATTATTATATCGCATATAAAGCCAAGTGTAAATTCTGATATAAACATTACCAATACCATTAAATATCAGTTGGAAAATGCAAATAATCTGAATGTAAAATATATTTTTCCTGAGCAAGGTGAAAGAATTGAATTTTAATAAAAAGAAGTTGTGAATACCTTTAAAAATATTATTTTTTATCTTTTTCTCTTAGTTGGGAATTTTTCATTTTGTCAAATAAGTCAAGGTGGTTTTCCTCCTTCCTCTTTGTTCAATATCAATAAGTCAGCAATTCAAACAATTGAAATACAAAAGCCGGATTTGAGTCAAACTATTTTAGAAGATGAACTTTCGGATAAAAAAGGTGAAGCTTACCGAATGGGTATTTTATTATTAGTTAATAAAAATATTTCTAACTCAGGTACATGGACCATATTAAGCAATGGAGATAAAATCTGGCAACTGAGAATTAAGGCAAAAGGTGCATTGGCAACATCATTATATTTTAGCAGGTTTTATTTACCTAAGGGTGCTCAATTATTTTTGTATAACGATGATAAATCTCAAATTATTGGTGCATTTACTGCAAGTAACAATAGCAAAAGCGGGTTGTTTTCAACAGAACTGATAGAAGGAGATGCGATTAATATTGAATATTTTCAACCTAATTTCACTAAGGATTCTGTAAAAATAGAAATATCAGAAATTAATTACGCTTATCGTGGAGTTTCATTTATAAATAAATGGAAGTATGGATTTGGATCTTCAGGCAATTGTGAAGTTAATGTAAACTGCTCTGATGGAGATAATTGGCAACAAGTGAAAGCGGGTGTTGTAAGAATAAACGTTAAAGTGGGAGGAAGTTCAAAATGGTGTACAGGATCTGTGGTTAATAATACGTTACAAGATTTTAAACCCTATTTGTTATCTGCCGATCATTGTGAATCGGGTGCTTCTGTATCAGATATTAATCAATGGGTTTTTTACTTTAATTATGAAGCTCCTTCTTGTATAAATCCTTCAAATGAAGGTAATTTAGCTTCAAAAAGCATGACTGGTGCTGTTAAAATATCAGATGGTGGAAATGGTGGAAATTCGGGTTCTGATTTCTTGTTACTATTGCTTAATCAGGAAATTCCTCAAGATTATAATCCTTACTTTTTAGGTTGGGATAGAACAGAAGATTCTAGTTTATCAGGTGTTACTATTCATCACCCGGCAGGAGATATAAAAAAAATCAGTACTTATACTACCCCTTTGGCAACAAGTTATTGGGTTGATTTTTCATTGTTGTCACATTGGAGAGTTCAATGGCAAGCAACTTCGAATGGATATGGTGTAACAGAAGGCGGATCGTCTGGTGCCCCGGTCTTTAATTCAGATAAAAGAGTTGTTGGAACTCTTACAGGAGGGGATTCAGATTGCAATAATTTAATTGCATCCGATTATTATGGGAAATTTAGCTGGCATTGGGATAAAAATGGAGGTTCTTCTATAGAACATTTAAAGGAATGGCTTGATCCAATTGGATCTAATCCATTGTATTTAGAACCAACCACTTATAAAAAAGTTGACTTTAATGCAAATAATACTAAGGCAAAGGTAGGAGAAACAATTGATTTCTATGATAAATCTGTTGGAAATTTTAATGAGTTTAACTGGACTTTTGAAAATGGGAGTCCATCATCTTCAACAAACAAAAATCCAAAAGGCATAACTTATTCAAAACCTGGATATTTTGATGTCGAATTAAAGGTGATTTCTCCCGATACTTCATACAATTTGATAAAAAATAATTACATACACATTTGGGATGATGTTAATATTTTTGTAAATGAACAAACTCATAAATTGTGTATTGACTTAAATAATAATAGTTTTGAAAAATTCTCTGTTTCTATTTTCAATTTGATGGGAAAAGAGGTTGCTACTTATAATTTCTCAACTATTCAAGAAAAACTATTAACTATTAATATTGATAATTTTACTAATGGAGTTTATCTGATTAGAATAATAACCGAAGCCGGTATTTATGATGGTAAAGTCCTGATAAATTTTTAAAAATGATTGAAAAATTAATTTTACATAATAACCCTATAATTAAGGAGAAACTAATAAATATTTCATCTAAAGTATTAAATAATATTCGGATAAATATTGATGAATGTATTGATTTATATGAATATGCTGATTTAGGAGTTTTAGGAATATTAGCTAATTATGTAAGGGAGCTCAAGAATGGGAATTATACGTATTACAATAAAAACCTGCATTTGGAACCCACGAATATCTGTATTCATAATTGCAAATTTTGTTCCTATTCAAAGAAAATAGGTGGTGACGGTTGGGAATATTCGATTGATCAAATGATTGAAATGATTGATAAAGCTGACAAATCTATTACTGAAGTCCATATTGTGGGTGGTGTTCATCCATATAGGGATATTTATTATTATGGGAATATGATTAAGCAAATTAAGACAAAGTTTCCTCATTTACACATTAAAGCATTTACTGCAGTGGAAATCGATTATATGATTAAAAAGGCGAATATTTCCATTACTGAAGGTGCTTTATATTTAAAAGAACAAGGGTTGAACTCTATTCCTGGTGGAGGAGCTGAGATTTTTAATGAAAATTTAAGACAGGAAATTTGCTCTTCCAAAAGTACTGCAGAACAATGGCTTGCAATCCATGAAGCATTGCATTTGGTTGGAATCCCAAGCAATGCTACCATTCTGTATGGACATATTGAAACTTATAAACACAGGGCTGAGCACATGAATTTTTTGAGAGAGTTGCAAGATAAAACGCAAGGATTTAATGCATTTATTCCTCTAAAATTCAAGAGGAAAAATAATACAATGTCCGAAATTAAAGAAGTTTCAGTAATTGAAGATTTAAAGAATTATGCAATTTCACGTATTTTTCTCGATAATTTCTCTCACATTAAAAGTTATTGGCCAATGACAGGAAAACAATTGGCCCAACTATCTTTATCTTTTGGAGTTGACGATTTTGATGGAACAATTAACGATTCAACAAAAATTTATTCTTTAGCTGGTTCTGAAGAGCAAAATCCTTCAATGTCATCCGATGAAATGAGAGAATTGATTAGTTCTGCTGGCAGAGTTCCAATTGAAAGAGATTCTTTGTATAATATTGTTAATATGTAATCTATGAACTTTTATGACAAAGAAAAAGTTAAAAAAATATATGATAAGAAAACAGCGTTTTTAAAAGCACAGCAATATTGTGCTTATCAGGAACGATCTCAGCAGGAAGTAAGAGATAAACTTTATGAATGGGGGCTACATAAAGATGATGTTGAGAATGTAATTGTTGATTTAATTGGTGAAAATTTTATCAACGAAGAGCGTTTTGCCATTGCTTTTGCTCTTGGAAAATTCAGGATAAAAAAATGGGGAAAAGTAAAAATAAAAAATGAATTAAAAACTCATAAAGTAAGCTCATACTGCATAAATAAAGCAATTGGCTCCATTGATGATGCAGATTATTTAAAAACATTGAATGATGTAATTTCAAAAAAGGAAAAATTAATTAATGAGCAAAATAAATATAAGAAGTTTGCAAAAATAGCTAATTATGCAATTTCGAAAGGATTTGAAAATGATTTAGTTAAAGAATTGCTGTCAAACAAAGAAGTTTGATTTTATTTTGTTGATTTATTGACGAAATGGTTAAATACTGCTAATAAAATCTGAATTATTAGAATATTATTATATTTGCATTATATTTAACCTGCATAATAACATTTTAATGCAACAATTTAATAAATTCATTTTTCACTTTTTAATAATCACTCTCTCATCCCTTTCTGCTTTTGCACAAAATTACACCATTAACGGAAAAGTGATTAATGCAAAAACAGGCGAACCACTTGCTTTTGTAAATATTATTGCCAATAATTCCAATAAAGGAACTTCATCTGATATTGATGGAAAGTTTACATTGAAAAATCAACAACCTATCGTAAGCATCAAACTCAGTTATGTGGGCTTTGAAACCAAAGAGCTTATTATTGAAGACATTAAAACCAATCTGATTATCCGTTTGAAGGAAAAACAATTGCAGCTATCGGAAGTTAAGATTATTGCAGGTGATAATCCTTCCCATCGCATTATCCGCAATGTATTGGCAAACCGCGATATTAATAATCCTGAAAAGCAACATTCATTTTCTTATACATCCTATAACAAACTGGTATTTACTTCCAAAACAGATACTTTAGCCGTTAAAAGTAAAACCATCAATGACAGTACAGCCATTAAAATGAAAGATTTCTTCGAAAAGCAACATTTGCTGATGATGGAAAGTGTTACAAAACGTAAATTTCTTCAGTATGATAAAAATTATGAAGAAGTATTGGCTTCCAGGGTGTCAGGGTTTAAAAATCCGATATTTGCTTTTATTGGTTCTCAATTGCAATCCTTTTCCTTTTACAACGAAAGGTTCAATATCTTTGAAAAATATTATATCAATCCAATAAGTAATGGTTGTACTTCTAAATATTATTTTCAGATAGAAGACACTTTGTATGCTGATAATAATAAGGATACAACTTTTATTATTTCGTATCGGCCTAAAGCAAATACCAATTTTGAGGGTTTGAAAGGCTTGCTGAGTATCAATACTTTTAATTGGGCTATTGAAAATGCCACTGCCGAACCCGCTATACCTCAACAAAAAGGAATGAATATTTTAATTCAGCAAAAGTACGAACTGGTAGATGGAAAGCAATGGTTTCCGGTTCAACTGAATACAGATTTGTCGTTAACGATGGACAATTTACCTTATCCTCTTATAGCCAATGCAAGGGCTTATCTGAAAGAAATCTCGTTGTCTCCCGATATTCCTAAAAGAACTTTTACAACTATTGAACTTGAAATAAAAGACAGTGCAAATATACAACCCGACATTTACTGGAATTTGCATCGTATTGATTCTTTGTCGCAAAAGGAAATGAAAACCTATCATGTTATCGACAGTCTGGGCGATAAGTTAAACTTTGAAAAAAAGGTGAATATTATTCAGGCTTTGATGAATAATAAAATACCCTGGGGTATTGTAAATCTGGATATTGATAAATTTATTTCTTTTAATGAATATGAAAAATTAAGACTAGGTATTGGGTTACACACTAGTGAAAAGTTTTCTGAAAAATTTATGATAGGTGGCTACTGGGGTTATGGCTTTGGCGATAAAGCACACAAATATGGCAGCGATGCAGCTTTTACTTTTTACAAACCCTGGAATCTGAAACTGATGTTAGCTTATTCAAACGATATTAATGAAAGCGGAAGTTCACAGTTTTACAATGATAAAAAAACTCTTTTTGAAGGAAATTATCGTGAGTTTTTTGCAAATTATTTCGATAAAACCGAAAAGTACTCTGTTGCAATTGGTTTTCGCACGTTAAGATATTTGCAGATGAAAATTGCTTTAGAAAAAACCAATAAAATAGCTTTATATAATTATGAATTCGCATACAGTAACGGAGATATAACTTTGTTGAGTAATCAGTTTAATTATACTGATATTCAGTTAAGTTTACGCTATGCTTACAAAGAAAAATACATGAAAGTCCGTAGTAATCTGATTCCGATTCCAACTAATAATCCTATCGTGTGGCTAAATTACACCAAGGGTTTGAGAGATATTTTGGATGGTGAATATGATTATCAGAAAGTAGAAATAAAAATTGAAAAGAGTTTTTATACCAATTACTTAGGTAAAACAACATTAATAACCAATGCAGGTTATGCTGACAAAAACCTGCCTTACAACCTGCAGTTTGCTGCCCAGGCTGGTTATAATGATGGATATATTGACATTCCAACAACATTCAATACCATGCGATTTAATGAATTTGCAAGTAATCGTTATGTTTCGCTAATGTTCAGGCATAGTTTCGGTTCATTATTATTCCGACGTGGAAATTTTAAACCAGAAATAGTTATCTTGACAAATGCACTGTTAGGTACTATGGATAATGCAGATAATCATAGATATATTAATATAAAAGCTCCTGAAAAGGGATATTTTGAATCGGGTTTAAGCATCAATAATCTGCTGAAATTAAGTTTCAATAGTTTGGGAATCGGTGCATACTATCGCTATGGAGCTTATCAATTAAAAGACAATATTCAGAATTGGGCAATCAAATGGACAATGACTAT
>CAIZXK010000640.1 GCA_903936865.1 uncultured Bacteroidales bacterium
GCTAAAACAATTATTTGTTGCTTATATTTCGAACTTTGACAAAGTTAGAGTTGTTTGCATATTAAATTAAAAATCAATTTATTAAATTTTAATAAGATTAAACTTTGTCAAAGTTTTACATACTATTGAATTAAGGATACGAAACTAATGTGTTTTTTATTTTACAACACTCATTACCATTGGCAATAAATACCAGCAGAAAAGTGTAATTAAAACAATGCTTATAATATTAATCACAAAACCTGCCTTTATCATATCCTTAAATTTTATAAGTCCACTGCCAAATACAATGGCATTGGGCGGAGTTCCCATTGGCATCATAGAGGCCGCACTTGCAGCCAAAGTCATTGGAATCCCGAGCAATAAGGGATCAAGATTCAAAGCTTCAGCCAAAGCTACCAAAACAGGAGCAAAAACAATAACTTGTGCAACATTACTCATTAATTCGCTTAAAAATATGGAAATAACAACTACCAATAAAACCAAAACAAAAGGTGTAACATTACTTAAACCAGCCAACCAACTTCCAATTCCGGAAATTACACCAACCTTATCTAGCGAATTTGCCAATGCAATACCTCCACCAAACAACAATAATATACCCCACGACATTCTTGATGTATCTTTCCATTCTAAAACTTTAAGCGATTTTTCATCTTTCTTTATTCCACTAGGTGTTGCAAATAAAGCTAATGCACCTATAATTGCAATAATATTATCATCAAGTCTGATTAGTTTAAGTTGATTAACCAAGTCTTTGGTAATCCATAGTAATACTGTTACTGAAAAAATAATAAGTACCCTTTTCTCAGCAGAATTTAGTTTGCCCAAAGCACTTATTTCGCTTCCTATATATGCATTGGTTGTACTACTACTCTTAATATTATTTGGGTATAAACATTTGCACAATACAACGTATAACATTGCTAACAATACAATAGCCAGTGGGGTACAAATAATCATCCAATCGAAAAACTCAACTGTATATCCATATTTCTTTTCAATAAAACCGATAAATGCAACATTGGGAGGTGTGCCGATGATGGTTGCCATTCCTCCAATATTGCTTGCATAAGCAATAACCAACATCATTACCAATGAGAAATTGGCAACGTTCTTACTATTCGATTCTCTTTCTCTAACTACTGTAATTACACTTAATGCTATGGGAAACATCATCATTGTGGTTGCAGTATTACTTAACCACATACTAATAAAACCTGTTGCAATTATAAAACCGAGAATAATTCTGTCGCCACTTGTTCCGGTGCGTTTTACAATATGTAAAGCTATGCGTTTATGTAGTTTCCATTTTTCGATGGCAAGACCAATCATAAAACCACCCATAAATAAGAATATTACACTATTACTATATGCTTTTGAGACTTCTTCGATTGTTCCTAAATTGAGCAATGGCAGTAAAATAACAGGTAATAAGGCAACAACAGGCATTGGCAATGCTTCGGTTACCCACCATACAATCATAAGAATTGCAATGGCAACTGTCTTGGCGGCATCTGCTCCGAGGTTGAAAGGATTGATAAAATAAAAAGCAAGTGACAATAAAATTCCAGATAAAAATGCAAGATTGTTCTGATAGTTTTTTAGAATATTCATCATGACAAAACAAGTTTTATTGATACGGGAATTCTAAAAATTGCTTTTTCTTCGTTGAACTTTGACTTTTAAATTCCTTACTTCGACTTCGCTCAGTACATAGCATTTACATTAGTAAACTGTGGTTTTTAAAATCTTGTTCGTCTCAAAAAATCTAATTTATAGAAACCCTTTGTAATCTATTCCTTTACAAATTTACTTATAAAACTTTCTTTTTCATTGTTCACTTTAACCACATAAAGCCCTGCTGGAAAATCATGTATATCTATTCCCGTTTGTGATTGAGTTATAAGTAATTGTTTGAGTAATTGTCCTTGTATGCTGTAAATTGAAACTGAAGTGTTCTGTAAATCATTAAATTGATTTAAATTCAAAATAAGTATATTGGATGCAGGATTTGGAAGTATTGTTAAATTAGAAAAATTTGGGTTTTCTTGGACTCCAATTGTTCCATTTGTTGTTTTTAATATTGCTCCATAATCACCAGTAATATAACCTATACTTGCATTAAAGAACTTAACTGAATTTAATGGCTCATCAGAAATTTTTTCAAGATTCCAACTTGAACCACCATCAATAGTTTTAGCTAAAATGCCTTCATATCCAACAGCATATCCTATATTATTACTAGTAAACCAAACAGAAGTTAATGTACTTAATACGGATGACGAATATTTTTCTGACCATGTGATTCCTCCATTAACTGTTTTTAAAATAGAACTGTTAAAAGAATCGCCACCAACAGCATAGCCTGTATTGGCATCAGAAAAATAAATAGCATTACTTCTATTTAAACCTATATTATCATATTGTTTAGTCCATGTTGTTCCTCCATTTATTGTTTTCCAGATATCATAACCATAACCAATTGCACATCCATTATTGACATCAGTAAAAAAAATATCATAGGCACCAATTGAATTGGAAAATGTCCAAGTAGCACCTCCATCAGTTGTTTTGTAAATGCCACCTGTTCCACTCATATAACCTATATTTGAGTTGATAA
>CAIZXK010000641.1 GCA_903936865.1 uncultured Bacteroidales bacterium
CCAAAGGCGCATTTATTGGCACCAATATATCAGTATGATATGGATTTACATCATTCGAAAGTCGGTAATATTCAGTTGTATCATTAAAACTACTATCCTGATCCCAATCTATCCATACTTCGCAAGTATCGTTTGAATAATGGTTGCTATTTAGAACATAAATCGGATAAGTATCACCCTGAACCACATTTGCAATGTGATAAGAAGAATAATCAGAATAATTATAACACCATGACCAGAGGTTAATATTACTAAACTGCACCTGATTTATATAATCATCACAATTACCGCCTGTTGCAGTACAATATTGGGCTTGTACATTAATACTTGTGACAAGAAAACCAAAAAGTATTAAAAAAAATCCTTTTTTCAAATTGTTAAATTGAGTAATTTTTGTTTTCATTTGAAATAAGTTTAGTTTATTTATTATATTTATAAATAAAATTTTACAAGCATTTAACGAAAGTCATTAAATACTCATTTGTTTTTAATGAAATGATATGTAATATATTCCGATATTGAAATATTTCAGGAGAGAATATATTTATTTCATTTATTGTATATTGGTTAATAATAATTAACTGCAAAAAAAATATTAAATTTTATAAAAAAAGTTGGGTATAAAATATAGCAATAAAATAGGTTGCATAATTATAAACACTTAATTTTTAATAGATTTTCAAAACAGTGACACAAAGATAAACATAAAAGCAAATTTTCAACAATAAACAATGTTAACTTATCGTTAATTATTGCAGTTTTCATTCAGTAGCAAGGTCTTTAATGGAAGTTATAATCTTAAAGATTAAATATTTATTCAGCTAAAATCGGCTTTTCAGGAAGGTCGTATCGACGAACGTCTCAATAAAATTAAAGAACTGGGTATAAAACTTACTAAGTATACCACACTACAGGCTGTTGCCGATAGTGTTAACCAGTTTTATACCGACATTACTTCGTTAAAATCATGCAAAGTAAATAAGTTTGACGACATAAGCCTTAATTCCGACAAAACCCATCAATATCATAAGGAATTGGCCGAAATACTCTATTGCATACTGGGCAATGCCATTGCCAAATTCTACAGAACTCCCGAAGAAGTTGAACGCTTTTTCAAAATGAGTCTGATACGCACTAAAACCCCTACCAATGGCAGCACCAAAGATGCTTATATACTTGATGTAACTGCTGATTCGTCGGCAATAGCCGATTTATGCTGAAACAAAACAAAACCTATCTGTTTAAAAACCGGGGAGCAAAATCAGTATTTTACGCTGGCATAGCAAGCATAAGCGAAATACCCGATCAAGCAGGCCTCACCGAATTACAGGGAGGCGATGAAATTTAGCTAACATCAGCCGAACTTGGCTACCCTCAGAATATACTTATATATTTCTGTAATAAAGACACCATAGATGATGCCGGAATAGAAATAGGGGAACTCTAAACCCAAAAACAAAACCCTGTCAGATTTTTTATTCTGACAGGGTTTTTTGTTAAAATAAATTTGCAGAGATATAATAGTTTTCCTTAAACAGATTATATTTTGAAAAACAACTTTGATTAATACAATATGTAATTGTATTACTGATTTTCAGATTGTATGAAATATCACAAAATGTTAAGTAATCAGAACATCTACTACATCAATTTTTTATAAACCTGCCACCAACGATCAGGAATATCGTCATTTAAAGCAGTTTCATAATCACTATAACTACAAGGTACTAAATAATGTCGCTCATATTTGATTTTCATGTCTTTTGCACAGGGGACTTCCATCCACCAGCGATCGCTTTTTTTACTTTTATAAAAGATTACTTCATGTGTATTATCTTTAATAGAAACATAATATTTCTTATAATTTTCTTTGTCTTTATAAGGATAATCATGTTTTCTGCTATAGTATCCCTCGATAAAATACCAAATCATTTGTGCAACCAAATGAGATGTTTGACCATTGTTATCTAATGATGGATTAGTTTCATAAAAACCTATCGAAGTTAGTTTATCACTTAAACCAGCATAGCGGCATATCTGACAGATTTCCTCTCCGTTAAATCCATTTGGAGAAGCATTTGCATTTCCCGGAGCATCGGGCTGCCTAACTGAAGAAATGTCAACAGAAATCATATCAGCATTTCTTACCAATGGTTCCACCATTTCCATATCCTTTTTAATTACCCCTAGGCGATAAGCATCAAAATATAATTTTTCCATCAACTCAATTGCTTCCTGATCAACAAAATAGGTTTGATAACCTATATTTGTATAATTAAAAAGAAAATTAGGTTGATGAAGAATTATTTTACTTAAAAAACTTTGAGCATCAATCTCAGTATCAACATCTCCCAAGTCAAAACGACTGTCAACGGCAAAAACATTTATTATTTGACCTAATTTTTCATACGCTCTGTAATTTGCAAATGTTAAATCCTGACTTCCACCTATGATAATTGGAACGATTTCTCTTTTAATCATTTCAGCAACGACTTCACTGAGTGCAAAATAGGTATCTTCAACCGTATGACCACGTTTTATATTTCCCAAATCTATTATTTTTAAATCCGATTTAGAAGGAAATAACTGATATAATCTTTTCCTGATTACATCCGGTGCATTTTCACAACCAAAATTATTTACAGATTTTCTATCTTCCTTCACACCTATAATTGCAATCTCAGCTTCAGTTAAATCGGGGAAATCGGTATTTTTATAAAAAGTGTGAACTTTATGAGCAATCCGTTCTCTTAAATCCAAAAACTCAATATCATCAAATTCAAAACCAATTGGTTCTAAGTAAATTTTAATATCCATAACCTAAAATAAATATTAGGTAAAAATAAGTTTTTTATTTAAATTGAACTAATTTTTGACATATTTTATTTGCTAACACTTTTTTTTCGTTGTTTAGTGAAATTTAAATTATTAGATATTCACTATAGTCTTTTTGAACTTAATTGTATCATTTAAATATAATAATTTGTAATTTTGCAATAGTTATTAATTAAAAACTATCAATATGAGCTATTTAAACAAATTCCTTATTTTTTTATTATTAGTATTTGTTTTTCATAATGCAAATTCGCAGTTTACAATTTCGGGAGAATATCGTCCCAAAGTTATGTTAATGGATGGTTATAAACAATTAAGGGATTCATCAAAATTTCCTTATGGTATGGTAATTCAACGAAGCAGATTGAACTTTGATTACACTAAAGAAAATTTAACTTTTGCATTTTCTGTTCAAGACGTTAGAGTTTGGGGACAAGACGCATTATCAGCTAATAGCAATTCTATTGGTATTTTTGAAGCTTATATAAAATATGGTTTTTGTAAGCAATTAGCTATAAAGTTTGGGCGTCAGCAACTAAAATATGATGATGAAAGGATAATGTCTGTTAATAACTGGAGAGATCAGGGAGCAACTCATGATATTGCAATACTTCAGTTTAACAAAGAAGAAAAGTCTTTAAAGGCTGATATTGGGTTGGCAATGAATAATCCTTCATCTTATCAAAATTATCTTTCAGAATATACAGTATCGAGTTATAAGTATATGGCTTATTTATGGTTAAATAAGAAATTTCTGAACAAAAAACTTGAGACTTCCATTTTTGGAATTTCTGATGTAAATCAAACCCCTTCAACAATAAATAACTACAGAACCAGATATACCATAGGTCCTTATATAAACTACAAAAACAGCAATCTTAGTCTAACTACATCTTTATATTTTCAAACAGGCAAAATTGCAAATGGAAAAGATGTTGATGCTTTATTTTATTCAGTTAAAACATCATACAAACTTCATAAAATGTTAGAGTTGGGAGCTGGGTATGATCACTATTCAGGAACAGATTTTTCTGATACCACAAAAGCTAAAACCAAATCAACCACATTTGATAAATTATATGGAAGTGGACATACTTTTTTAGGTTTTATGGATTATTTTAATGGAAATGCATCTGATGTTACCAAAGGTGCAGGTATAAATGACTTTTATGTAAAAGCTAACTTTATTTTAAACGAAAAACATAATATTGAAGCAATTTATCATCTTTTTAGTCTTGATAAACAATATTTTCTGGTTTCAAAAAAGGCAAGTATTAAATATGATAAAGCCCTGGGTTCGGAAATTGATTTAATTTACAATTATAAACAAAGTAAAGCACTGAATTTTAGCTTAGGATATAGCGTTTTTTTACCCACCGAAACAATGGAGAAATTGCATGGATATAATAAAAATGAAAGTAAGTTTGCTCATTTTGCTTACATGATGGTAACTTTTAAACCTACATTTTTAACGCACAATGAAAAATAATGAATAAAAGAGATTTTGAGCAATTAAGTTTGCACAATAAACTTTCAAATCTTTTTGAAAATGGCGAAGAATTATTTCTTCGCCATTCTGATGGATTTACTGTAAAACTTTATCAACTAAATGATTTCTTTTGTGAAATCTGGTATAGTTCTGAAGCTAATCAGATATATAACGTACAAACAATTGATGTAAAAGACGTAGCATCATTATATAAAATTGATCTTGATTTAGATAATATTATTAATCAATAATATCGCTATTTACTCTTTTCAATCTTTTTAAATTCCTGAGTTTTGAAAAAAGGCTCCCAATTATCAACAGCTTTTGTGCCATAACATGAATAAAAGTTTGCAGTTTTAGCATTTACAAAGCATTTAATATACATAATCAACTCCGAACTTTCTAAACCAGGAATTCCTGATTTATCATGTTTTATAGAGTACGGCAATACAATACTGACAGGTACATCTTCGGCTTGAATGATTGATTTTGATATTTCTTCAGTTGCAATTACATTTAAATTTCCTGTATAAGCTTTGCTTATATCTTGTTTGCTTGTTTTTTTGTCTAATAATTTTTCGTCTAATAATAATGTTTGCCCTTTTAATAGATCACAAAATTCCTCATCCTGATCTTTAGCAAAATCAAAAGCAGTATAGTTCTTTTTATCGTAAGTTTGAATTTCACTGATGTGGTTTTGCATGATTTTAAGTATTATAATCAGATCACTTTCAAGTAATTGTTGATTACTTCTTGAATTAATAAAAGGTAAATAAATACTATAATCAATTTTTTTATTAAAATTATCATCATAAGGTTCTGCTTTTTCCATTCGAGAGTAAACTAATGTAGGAATTGTTTTTGCTGTAAAAGTCTCTTTCCCATAGTCATTAGTAACCCATAACTTTGTTTGTACAAACTGTAGTAACGAATAATTTCTGGAATTAACTCTTCTAATATCCTGAACTTCAGAAAATGTTTTAAATTCAATTGGTTTTTCCTTATTTAATAGCCAGATTTTTTTTATAACATCTTTTATCAATAAATTATAACTCGAAATAAATTCCCTGTAGGCATTCAATTCGATTTCAAATTCTGTTCTCCTTTTGGCATTGCTGGTTTTAGAAATTCGTTTTTCCAAATCTTCAACCATATAAGCGTCCTCTGTTACAAGTTGTACTATTAATGGACGTGTAGTAATTTCTTTAAAATCCTCAGATTTGGCATTCACAACCTGAGCATTCACATATTGTAGTTGAAATAATAAGAAAAATACTATAAATGAATTTTTAATAAACTTGATCATGGCGTTTGATTTTTGATTTTCGCATCAAAACTACAATATTTTTATCAAATAAACATAATTAGTACAATTTTTTTAAAATAACTTAATAATAAATACACTTAATAATAGTTGCTGCCAAAGAGTTTGGATAAAGACATTGCTGGCATTAAAGCAGTAATAATAATCAGAATAGAAAGATAAACAATAGTTCGTAAAACTTTGACAAAGTTTTATCTTATAAAAACATAATCAAAAGATTATTAATACATTATGCAAAAAATAATAAAAACAAAATGCAAATAAATATTAAATTACTTATTTGCATTTATTTTGACAATAAATTTGTCAATCAGACAAATTTTATTGTAATTAAAACCTTTATATCTTTATAAAGGTATATTTCCATGTTTCTTTGGTGGGTTTGAAGCACGCTTATTTTGTGTCATTTCCAACGCTTCTATAAGTTTGTAGCGAGTATTTTTCGGATAAATAATTTCATCTATATAACCCCTTTCGGCAGCTTCATAAGGACTTGCAAATTTTTCCCTGTAATCATCCAGGTACTGTTGCTTTTCTTCAGGTAATGCATCGCGATAAAGAATATTAACAGCACCTTCCGAACCCATCACTGCAATTTCGGCAGTTGGATAAGCCATATTTACATCAGCACCAATATGTTTGCTCGACATTACATCGTAAGCACCTCCATAAGCTTTACGGGTTATTAGTGTAATTTTAGGAACGGTTGCTTCGCAAAAAGCATATAGCAACTTAGCCCCATGCTTAATAATTCCACCCAATTCCTGTTGTGTACCTGGTAAAAAACCGGGAACATCTACAAAAGTAATGATAGGAATGCTGAATGAATCGCAAAAACGCACGAAACGTGCAGCTTTCGAGGAAGAAGTAATATCCAGACAACCTGCAAGATGTGCCGGTTGATTTGCAACTATTCCCACTGAACGACCACCTAAACGAGCAAACCCAATTACTATATTCATAGCATGTAATGGTTGAATTTCAAAAAAACGATGATCATCAACAACTGTTGTAATCAATTCCTTCATATCATAAGGTTTGTTTGAATCGGCAGGTATTAAAGTCTGAAGTTTTTCATCAATCCTGTGAATGTCATCTGTACATACTTTAACAGGAGGATCTTCCATATTATTTGAAGGAATATAACTGATTAACTCACGAAGCATCATCATAGCGTGTTCATCATCTTCTGCAATCAAATGAGCCACACCACTTATTGCATTGTGAGTACGGGCACCACCCAGGTCGTCTTTTGTAACTTCCTCATGGGTGACACTTTTTATAACATCCGGGCCAGTTACAAACATGTAACTGGTTTGATTTACCATCATGATAAAATCAGTTAAAGCTGGTGAATAAACTGCACCACCGGCACAAGGGCCCAAAATAGCTGAAATCTGAGGAATTACTCCCGAAGACATTACATTAAGATAAAACAAATCGGCATAACCTCCCAGGCTTTCAACACCTTCCTGAATACGTGCTCCTCCCGAATCGTTTAATCCGATAAGAGGTGCTCCCATCCGCATAGCCATTTCCATAATTTTTTTAACTTTATCAGCGTTGGCACGGCTCAAACTTCCACCTAAAACAGTAAAATCCTGAGCAAAAACAAACATTAACCGTCCGTCAATTTTCCCATGACCTGTAACAACACCATCACCCAGAATCTTTTGGTTTTCCATACCAAAATTAGCATTATGGTGAACTACAAATTTATCAATTTCAACAAAAGAACCTTTATCCAAAAGTATATCGATTCTTTCGCGGGCTGTTAATTTTCCACCTTGATGCTGTTTTTCAATTCTTGATTTTCCTCCACCTAATTCAGCGGCTTTATCTTTTTCTTCAAAGATTCTGATTTTTTCTTCTAATGTTGACATAACAATATTTTTAAACTCATTATTCCATTACAATCATTTTCTGACCACCAATCACAGTATCTTCTTCTTTAACTGCAACTTCTTTAATAATTCCTGCTTTTGAAGCTTTAAATTCACTTTCCATTTTCATTGCAGATACAATTACCAGCGTTTGTCCTGATTCAACTGAATCACCGGCTGATACCAATACTTTTACAATCTTACCAGGCATTGGACAGAAAATTATATTTCCTTCATCAAATCCTTTTGCCTTATTCATAGCTTTCATGTAGCGGCTTTCTGCATCAACAATTTCAATTTTATATTCACTCATATCTGAATTCACAATAAAATGTTTATTGCTTTTCCCTTGAACTACATCAATATCATACGATTTTCCATTAGAAAGAATGGAATAAACTCCATTTCCTGTTGTTACAGTATCTAATTCGTAAATTTTCCCATCAACAGAAACTTTAAGATAATTGCCATTTTTCTCAAGATACTCTATGCTTGCGGTGCGGTCTCCGATAATTACTTCAAAATCCATACTATATGATTTATTGATTATTAAATACGCATGGCTGCTTTAATTCTGCCTACGTCTTTCCATTTGTTAAAATAAACTTCAAATTGTGTTGTTGGTTGAATTTTTTCTAATTTAG
>CAIZXK010000642.1 GCA_903936865.1 uncultured Bacteroidales bacterium
AAACAAACAAACCCCGAAAAACAGCTAAATATCCACTTTTCAGACCAGGATTAGAAGTTAATGTATCTTATAAATCTCCCGAATCTGTTAAAGCTACCTTAACTTTTGAATATATTGCCAAACCATGGTGGTCAATTCATTCTGGTATTGGCTATCAATATACAATAATAACACATTCCACAATAAACAATTTTAATATTTATGAAAAAGATGTTACAGATGATTATAAAAGCATCATAATTCCAATAACAGCAGAGTTAAAACTAAACGCTGGAAGGTGGTTCCGTTTGTATGGAGGCGGTGGAATTGTAAATCGAATTGTTTTTGAAGAAGATGACGATTTGCATATAGGTCAAGGCTTAAACAGATACATGTTAGGACTGAAAGCTGATGCAGGAATGGAAATCAGAAGTATCAGAATCGGTTTATCACTCCATCAGGATATTACATCCTATTCAGTTTTTAATGATAAAATGTCAATTTTAAGTTTATCATTTGCCTGGCGTTTCGGTGGAAGCAGAGCATATATTCGTAAATAATAAAAAAATCAGAAAATGAAAAATATTTTAAAACAAAGAATTTTAATTATCATATCTATGGTTATGTTAATTATATTATCAATTTATTCATGTACAAAAGACAAAGATATAACTAAACCGGTTATTTCAATAACATACTTAAATTATATTGCCAGTACAAATGAATGTGAATATTTGGTAAAAGCAAAAGATGAATATGTTATAAAATCGATTGAAGTTTATAAGAATGATTCTTTATTTTATAATTTTACTTCTAACGACCGTTCTAAAGATTATGAGTTTAAAGTTAGATGTAAATATTCTCCGAATGGAATCAGAATTAAATTAATAGTTACCGATTTTGGTGATAATCTGGCAGTTGAAATACTTGATTCGTTTTCACAAACTGTTGAAGATATTGATGGAAATGTTTATCATACAGTAAAAATTGGCACTCAAACATGGATGGTTGAAGATTTAAAAACAACTCGTTATCGAAATGGAACTGTTATACCCAATGTTCCAGATAATGCGGTTTGGGCTGCATTAACAACTGGTGCTTATTGTGAATATATGGGAGCCAATTGTACAACTTATTTATACAATTGGTACGCTGTAAATACAGGTTTGTTATGCCCTACGGGTTGGCATGTACCAACTGATGCCGAATGGACAGTTTTAGTGAATTATCTGGGAGGTAATTATGATGCTGGAGGCAAGCTTAAAGAAGCAGGTTTAAGCCATTGGAATAGTCCAAATACCGGAGCTACAAACGAAACCGGTTTTACAGCTCTTCCCGGAGGTTATCGTAGTAGCAATACTGGCACATATTATAAAGCGGGAGAGACTGGTTGCTGGTGGAGTAATTCAGTTTATGATAATAATAACGCATGGTATAGATGTATGTATCATAATATAAGCAGTATAACATAAGTATGTAGATATCAGCAACATCAAGTGTTTCTGGAGTAGTAGCATAAGTCGATTAAGTAAATATAGATATAAGTAATGCAATAATAAACATCTAAGTAACAAGTGCGATTCAAGGATTACTTGTTGGAGTCATCTACAGTG
>CAIZXK010000643.1 GCA_903936865.1 uncultured Bacteroidales bacterium
CCTAATGGAAAAAGGCAAAGGCAATAAAGATTCTGTCAAGAGTGTATCATTTAACGGGCCCATGCCTGCTGTGACCAGTGCCGCAAGTTATGATACAACAGCAGGAGGTTTTAAATTATTTATTAAATAATAAAGAAATTTTTTATAAACAGTTCGATATAATTAAAATTGGTATTTTCGGTTCTTATGCACGTAACGAGCAAACCGAAAATAGCGATATTGATATAATAATTGAAATGCCTCGCGGTACTGAAGATATTTTTGAAAAAAAATTGCTTTTAAAAGAAATGCTTAAATCACAATTCCACCGTGAAGTTGATATATGCAGAGAAAGAGCCATTAAACCATTGTTCAGAGAAATGATTTTAAAAGATACAATTTATGTATAGTAAAGATATTATCTTAGTGAAACAAATGTTGCAAACCATTGAAAGAATTTTTGAGTATTCAGCAAATTTTGACAATACAGATGATTTTGCTGCTGATTATAAATCTTTTGATGCAACATTAATGAATTTCGTAGCATTAGGCGAAACTGTTGGCAAATTAAGTGATGAATTCAGAGATAAGCATTCAAGTATTGAATGGTCGAAAATATATGCTTTCAGAAATATAATCGCTCACGATTATTTTGGTATTGATGATGAAGAAGTTTTTGGAATAATAAAAAAACATATACCAAAATTACAAACTGATTTGCAAAATCTGATAAATTAAACATTCCTTTCTTTTATTTTATTTTTAATCTATGATTTAGTACTCTAACTGCACTACTATATTTTCAAAAAAACAAGACATACAGTTTAGAAAAAGCAGTAACTTTATTAACAAAAAACACTATTAAATCATTTTTGTTACTATATTTGCAGTCTATTTACAAATTAATGACAAAAACTTATGATAATTAATTTTTCTGTTCAGAATTTTCATTCGATAAAGGACAAAGTTACGTTGTCGTTTGAAGCCACCGCAATCAAAGATCTGGAAGATTATTATATAATAGAGCCTAAGCCGGGTTTACGCTTACTAAAGCTGGGGCTTATCTATGGTGCTAATGCTTCGGGCAAGACTACGATATTGAAGGCTTTGGATTTTTTGAGAGAAATGGTTTTAAATCCTTTTGAGAAAAAGACTGATACTTTTAATTTTAATACTTTTCTTTTTGATGAAAAAACTCCTAAAGAGAATACAATATTTACACTTGAGTTTATTAAAACCGAAGTTAAATATCTGTATGAAGTTGAATTAAATAAGCAAGCAGTTATCAACGAGAAGCTATATTTCTTTAATCCCAACAAGGCATTGGTATATGATCGTAAAACAGATACTGAAAAGCAGTTAACTACAATTTTATTTGGCAATAAAATTAAAATCAATAAAGAGCATAAAGTTTCACTTGAAGCCAATACACTTTGGAATAATACAGTCTTGGGCGGATTCTTTAAAACTAATATTGATTCATGGGAATTATTTGAAGTTACAGATTGGTTTGATAACAAATTAAGCTCAATTATTAAACCAAATACCGATTTATTAGCATTTGTTTCAGATAAAATAGAAAGTAATGAAATTAATAAAAACAATATTGTAGTATTTCTTAAGAAAGCTGATTTAAAAATAACAGATATTTTTATTAAAAAAGAAGATTATACGAAATATACTGACTTCATAAAACAGATTTCTGATTTGAGGACTATATCTGAGAGTTATCTGGATAAAATTATAAAAAAAGGAGTATTTGAAATTAAAGAAATACAATTTCAACATACTATCGGGAATAACAATTTTTATACACTTCCATATACTGATGAATCAGCAGGAACACAACGATACTATCAATTTAGTGGATTGTTGGATTTAATGATGAGAGGTGAAATAATTGTAACTATAGATGAACTGGAATCATCGCTACATCCTGATTTGTTGAAGCATTTTTTGCTGACATTTCTGGTAAATTCAAAGCATTCACAGTTGATAGCGACTACCCATTACCGTGAATTGTTAATGGAAAAGGATATCATAAGAAATGATGCGATTTGGTTTACAGAGAAAAAGGAAGATGGAAGTACCGATTTGTTTTCACTGGCTGATTTCGATTCTTCGGTAATACGCAATACCAGTTCGGTTTACAATGCTTATAAGATAGGCAAACTGGGTGCTGTTCCCAATTTAAGTGATTATTATATAGATAATGAAGATGGCAAGGAATAACCCAAAAAGGAAAGGCAGCGGTAAAAAGAAATACACCATACTTGTTGATGGAGAAACGGAGATTTGGTATTTCCAGATGATGAAACAGCACGAAACCTTGCCTGTTGATATAAAACCGGATCTTCCGGCAAAAAAGAAACTGAAAGACCAATACGAAGAAGTTCTGGAATATGCCAGACATTCGGACAAGGTAATCTGGATGCTGGATTTTGATACGCTGATAAAAGAGGAAAGCGAAACAAAGGCAAAAGGCAAATCAAAAATTCAGGAATTTAAAGGATATGTTAGTAAGTTAAAGAAATTTGATAATGTTGTTGTATTGGTAAATACACCCTGTCTGGAATATTGGTATTTGTTGCATTTTACAGAAACGGGGAAGTATTTCCCAAACTGCGAAAGTGTGGTGAAAGAACTTAAAAAGCAGGATTGCCTGAAAGATTATAAGAAAACGCAAAGCTATTATAAAAACAAAAATAACGATATTTATAAAAGACTATAGGAATACCAGAAAGATGCTTCTGTAAGAGCTAAAAAGCTAAGTAGTTTTGATTTTGAAAACACCAAAACTGCAAAAGCAGAGCTATATAAAGTATTTGAATTATTTGATTTATAAAAGCCGAAAGATTAATAATTTTGCAAGAAATTACACAACATATTGTATTATGAAAAATATACTGATCATAAACGCACATCCCGACAAGGAAAGCTATTGCAACGCATTGGCAGTAAGCTACAAAAAAGGTGCTGAATTAAGTGGAGCCAATTGCAGATTGGTAAATCTGGCTGATTTACAATTTGAATTAAGTTTACATCATGGCTATAAAAAAGGTACAGCACTTGAACCTGACTTACTGCAAATGCAGGAAGAAATAAGAATTGCTGACCATATTGTTTTTGTATATCCCACTTGGTGGGCAACCTACCCTGCTTTGCTCAAAGGATTCATAGACAGGGTATTTATACCGGGTTTTGCATTTAAATACCGCGAAAACTCATTGCTTTGGGATAAATTGCTGAAGGGAAAATCTGCCAGACTAATTGTAACAATGGATGCTCCCCAATGGTATTATTCGCTTATATTGAAAAGCCCCGGACATCGCTCAATGAAGAAAGGAATATTAAACTTTTGCGGAATTAATCCTGTA
>CAIZXK010000644.1 GCA_903936865.1 uncultured Bacteroidales bacterium
GGATACCAATATGCAATTCAACGATATATACATAGCACTTACTGAACTGGCAGAAAAAAACAAATCCAGTCAGGAACAAAGAAAACAAATTGGATATAAAATAAAGCAATAAAGATCTTATACACCAATTACATCGATTAACAAGAATAAAAATTAGCGAGAATTAGCGCCATTCGCGGGCAAAGAAATCATTCGCAGAATAAAATTAAAAAAATATTACCCGTTAATTACATGGTTTAACACGAATAAAATTAATCTATAAATTAAACCTGAAGTAATTAAGTATATAAGAAAATGGAAAGTTCTTTACGCGTTTTTGAAAATCGCAAAATCAGATCACACTATCATACGAACCTTAATAAGTGGTATTTTTCTGTTATTGACATTGTAGGCGTATTAATAGATCAAAAAGATTTCAAAAAAACAAAAAGTTATTGGTCTACTCTTAAATCAAGATTAAAAGCCGAAGGAAGTGAAGTGGTCACAAAATGTGACCGCTTGAAAATGATAGCACCAGATGGCAAAATGCGTTTAACAGATGTGGCTGATACAGAGACAATATTACGTCTGGTACAATCTATTCCTTCCCCAAACGCAGAGCCATTTAAACTTTGGCTTGCGAGAGTGGGGAATGAGCGCATTAATGAAATTGCAGATCCTGAAATCAGTCTGCAACGCACACGTTACAATTGGTTGCAAAGTGGAAGAAGTGAAAAATGGGTACAAGCTCGCATGTCGGGGCAGGAAACCCGAAATAAACTATGCGATTACTGGGGAACACATGGGGTTGATAAAGAAATTGATTTTGCTATGTTAACCAATATTATACATCAGGAATGGAGCGGATTAAGTGTAGGTCAACATAAAGAATTAAAGGGTTTAAAAACTCAAAATCTTCGCGATCACATGAATGAAGCTGAATTGCTTTTTACAGCACTTGCCGAATTATCAACACGACAAATTGCCGAAACAGAAAAAGCTACAGGTGTTATTCAAAATTCAAAAGCAGCTCGTAAAGGAGGAAAAATATCTCGCGAAGCCCGACAGAAATTAGAATTACAAACAGGGAAAAGTGTAGTTACCGGCGAGAATTTTCTACCACCTGAGAAACAAAAAAAAGCTATTAAACAAAAAAATATTTAATCCGCTAATTCTGCAGATTAACGCCTGCCTACCGGCACGCAGGCGATGACAAGAAAATTAAACATTAGCGAAAATTAGCGTCATTCGCGGGCAAAGAAAAAAAACATTCGCAGAATAAAATAAAAAAAAGATTACCCGCTAATTACGCAGATTAACGCGAATAAAAAGAAAAAATGCTTAATCGATATATTTGAAGATTAATAAAGTTAATATTGCATGTTAATTTACAAAGAAGAAAGTTATAAGATAATTGGAGCTTGCATGGAAGTACACAACACATTAGGTTGTGGATTCTTAGAAGCAGTTTATCAGGAAGCACTGGCAATTGAATTTGAAAAACGAGGTATCCCTTATATTCGTGAAGCAGAACTTAATATTGAATATAAAGGAATTATCTTATCAAAAAAATACAATGCTGATTTTATTTGTTACGATAAAATTATTGTTGAAACAAAAGCATTATCAGAATTAGCATCAACCCATCAGTCACAGGTAATTAACTATCTGAATGCAACCAAATTAAAACTTGGAATATTAGTAAACTTCGGTGAAGAAAGTTTAAACTACTTAAGACTAGCTAATTCAAAGAATGATAAAATTAGCGAGAATTAGCGTCATTCGCGGGCAAAGAAAAAAGTATGATTAGCGAAAATTAGCGTCATTCGCGGGCAAAGAAAAAAGTATGATTAGCGAAAATTAGCGCCATTCGCGGGCAAAGAAAAAAGCATTATTATCCGCTAATTACGCAGATTAATGCGAATAAAAATTAAAAAATTAGTTTCATTCGATGACAAAGAAATAAAACGTTTCATTCGATGACAAAAAAGTATTAGCGA
>CAIZXK010000645.1 GCA_903936865.1 uncultured Bacteroidales bacterium
GTTAACAGTTAACAGTTAACAGTTAACAGTTAACAGTTAACAGTTAACAGTTAACAGTAAACAGTAAACAGTAAACAGCAAACAGTAAACAGTAAACAGTAAACAGTAAATAGTAAACAGCAAACAGCAAACAGTAAACAGTAAACAGTAAACAGTAAACAGTAAACAGTTAACAGTTAACAGTTAACAGTAAACAGTAAATAGTAAATAGTAAACAGTAAACAGTTAATAGTTAATAGTTAACAGTTAATAGTTAATAACAACAAATAACGTAAGCAATGATAACACAGGAAGTTTTTGATTTTCTTAAAGAACTAAAAGAAAATAATACACGCGAATGGTTTACATCCCATAAAAAGACGTATGAGCAAGTTAAGAAGACAGTAGAAGCATTTATTACACAATTGATTGAAGGTATTCATACGTTCGACAGTGAAATTGTTGGTATAACTTATAAGGATTGCATGTTTCGTATTAATAGGGATGTAAGGTTTTCCAACGATAAGTCACCTTATAAAAATAATTTTGGAGGTTTTGTTGCAAAAGGTGGTCGCAATGCGATGAATTCAGGCTATTATCTGCACATTGAACCAGAAGGATCATTTATCGGTGGTGGAATCTATATGCCTCCTGCCGACAGGTTAAAATTGATTAGAAATGAAATCTATTTTAATGCTGATGAGTTTAAAAAGATTATTAATGATAAAGATTTTATCAACTACTTTAAAGAAATCTGGGATGATGCCAAATTAAAAAATGCACCAAAAGATTTTCCCAAGGATTTCGCTGACATTGACTTACTGAAGTTTAAAAATTACACTGTAATTCACAAACTTGAAGATAAACAATTGTTATCACCAGACTTGTTCAACTACACAATAGACGCATTTAAAGCTATGTATCCTTTAAATCATTTCCTCAACAGAGGATTGAGCAATATGTAAGAAAGAGGCTTATTCTGAATTTTATTCAATGATGTCGGAATTGCATCTGACCTCATCGGAATCGTGTCTGTCCTCATCGGAATGGCATCTGTCCTCGTCGGAATTGCATCTGACCTCATCGGAATGGCATCTGTCCTCTTCGGAATTGCATCTGTCCTCATCGGAATCGTGTCTGACCTCATCGGAATGGCATCTGACCTCGTCGGAATCGTGTCTGTTGGTAAAAGGATGAAATAAGATTTGGGAAAAAGAAAGTGCTTACTCAAACAAAATAACAATACCTGCTAAAAATAGATAGCATGCCCTCTGAATCCTTCATGAGTATTGTATTCTAACGTAGGTAAAGGAATTTTGATAAAGCCTATCAAATCAAATAGTAAATCCAGTGTTTTTGATTTGGTTGGAATACGCGTAAGATCTATATCCAACGATAAATAAAACTGGCGGTAACGTTCAAAAGTTGGCATCTTTTTGCCATCAAAAACTGCCGGATTGCTATTTGCTCCTATCATTCCCTCTGCTCCATAGCCTATTGCAATATTTAACCATTTAGGAAATCCTGAATTCTTAGGTAAAAATGAATGAATATTCCCCGATAGCCAGTATGTGCAGCCATTATAATCCTTTATAATCCGTTGAGGCCAGTTATTTCCCATTAAATTGGGACGATATTGTGCATAATCAGTAAAATGAGTTGAATACTTGAGCATTATCCTTTGCTCATGCCATGCAAGTTGCTGACTTATAAATAAAGCAGATCCAAATGTATTGGCTGTGAAATCACCTAAAGAAAAACCCCATTCCGCCGAAAATCCATCTAATATTTCGATGGTTAACAAATAAACAGAGCCATATAGTCCGCCAAACCAAATGGCTTTATTCTCCTTTACTCCCGACCATTTAAGAGCTTCATAACCAATTTTCCCAATATAATATGAAGTTGTTGCATGTCCTGCTTTGTCTATTTGTAACCATTCGGCATTATCATTTAAAAGATGAAAACCATTCATCGGATAATCCTTATACCAAAGTGAGTATAAGCCAGCCATTGTTCCTGCAAACAAAACACTTTCCGAAATAATGACACCATTTAAACGGGATTTATTTATTGTTGTAGAATCGGATAAACTGAACTGAGAAAAACAATAATTAGTTAATGATACTAACAGAATCAGCAAACAGAAAAGTTTAATTTTAAAAATAAACTTCAATACAAATGAAAGAAATGATTTTTTTAAAAAACCTGTTATTATCTGTTTAATCATACTATTTTATTAAAAGACCTATGCATTGACTAATCAAACGCCTGAATAATCTTCTTTACTTCGGCAACTTTGCTTTCCAATAAATCCATATTGTTGGCTTCGGCCAAAAAACGCAGATACGGTTCGGTATTCGACGGGCGAACATTAAACCACCATTCCTTAAATTCAACACGATACCCATCGAAATCAAAATAGGCTTCTGGTTTTTCCTGTGCCATAAAATGATCGCGGATGGCATCCATAGCTTCTTGCTTTTGGGCTATCCTGAAATTGATTTCTCCCGAATTGGCTAATGTGGAAATTTCGGCAATGGCTTCGGAAAGCTTAACTCCCTTTGCTTTTAACTTACTCACTATTTCCAGAACAATCAAACATGCCATAATCCCTGAATCGGAATAATAGAAATCGCGGAAGTAATAATGACCTGCCAGTTCGCCACCGTAAATACCGTTAATTTCCCTGAGTTTGAGTGATGCATAGGCTCTGCCAACTTTCCAGGTATGAATTTCGCTTCCGAATTTTCTCACATAATTTCCAACTGCTTTTGATGAGCGTATGTCTTGCAACACATTGCCCTTTTCACCCTTTTCTTCCAGAAAATAATGTGCCAGCAAACCTATAATAAGGTCAGGAGAAATGAATTTACTGTTTTCATCCACAAACATTACCCTATCAGCATCGCCATCGAATATAACGCCAATATCACTTTTGTTTTCAGCAACCAGTTTCTGTAAATCAACAATATTTTCAGGTTCCAACGGATTAGCTTCGTGATTGGGAAAAGTTCCGTCGAGTTCATCAAAAATATAGATAGCCTTGTTTCCCAACAAATCTTTAACCAGCAAGGGAGCCATTCCATTGGAGAAATCAATGGCAATTTTCAAATTGGAAATATCTCCCAGGTATTGGCGTTGAAAATCCAGGTATTGCTCCTTTATATCGTAATCAATAATTTTACCTTTCTGGTTTGCAATTATAATATCAGCAGTTTCCATCATCTTCTTCAGTTCACCCAATCCGGAATCCAAACCTACTGGTAATGCATTAGTGCGTGAAACTTTCAGTCCATTGTATTCTCTTGGATTGTGAGATGCAGTTATCATAACAGAAGCATCAAAATTGAATTTGGCAGTAGCCCAGTAAACCATTGGAGTCGTTGACAGACCAATATTATAAACATCGGCACCACTATCAGTGATACCTTTGCACAAAAAATCATATATTTCGGGTGATGATTCTCTTACATCCCTGCCCACTAAAACCTTATTGGTCTTTAACAAAACTGGCAAAAAACAGCCAATTTTATATACGTCGCTTTTATTGAAATCCTTATTATAGACTCCACGAATGTCATAAGCTTTAAATGCGTTCATATCCGTTTATGTTGAAGACCGACACGCCAGAAGACCGGAGTAATATGTAATCCGATGCTTATAACATTTGATCTTGAGTTATAAATTTATTTGGTAAAGTTCTTTAATGCTTCCAGGTATTTTGATTTGTTTGAAGAAAAAGTATTATCAGCAGTTGCAGCCATTGCTCTATATTCTTCGGTCGGACATTTAGCAACTTTACGCAATATTCTGATATCTTTCTGAGAATAGACTTCTTCTGTTTCACCATATATAAATAAAATACCAGAAATATTTTTACCTCTTTCAGCAACAGCATATTCGGGTTCCAACATATATTTATCAAAAGCCAATGGAATCATAACTTCCTGATTTTTGCTTTCTTTAAATTTTTTCTGAATACTTTCCAATGTATTATAGGGAGAATCAGCAATAATCTTATTAATTTCTGTCCGATTGCAACCTACTCCAATCGACAAACCGGCACCCAAACCTTGTCCGTACAAATCGAGCTGACGGAATTTTGAATAATACTTACGCGAATAATCAATTACGGCATTCAGGTCTTTCTCGAATTGAGCATAGATGTAAAAATTTTTATTAATCTTAAATTCGCTGCTTTCACCAAACCCACGATAATCATAAGTAATTACATTGTAACCCAACGTAAGAAACTGGCTTGCCATTTCAATCAGTTTAGACATATTGCCTTCACCATTTCCACTAAGTATAATTAACTTTTTAGATTCGGTTGGGCATTTGTATAACCAGGCTGCCAACTGCATATTATCTTTTGTTGGTATCGTTAGTTTTTCATACGCTAACCCAAATTCATCAGGTAGAACTTTATATTCTTTTTCGGGATTTAAGGCAACTAATGTGCTTGTTGTAATTAGCATAATTGCTAATAATAAATTTATTTTTTTCATTGATATATTAATAGTTTATTTATTTACTGGTAATTTACTAAAATATTTTTCTTTTATTCAAGGCTTTCTGATAGTTGCGTGCATTTGCCAAATGATCTTCCAGATTCTTTGCAAAGTTATGATAACCTGAAAAATCTTCTTTTGCACAAAAATACAAATAATCTGTTTGCTTATTTTCCAACACTGCATCAATGGATGAAATAGAAGGAATACAGATTGGTCCTGGAGGAATACCGGTATATTTATAAGTATTGTAAGGAGAATCGATGGTTAAATGCTTGTTTAATACACGTTTTATTGTAAAGTCACCAACTGCATATTTCACGGTAGGATCTGCCTGCAATAACATGCCTTTTCTTACCCTGTTAACATAAACACTGGCAACTGTGGGACGTTCATCTTTTTTATTGGTTTCTTCTTCTACAATTGAAGCAATTATCGAAACTTCCTTGCGGCTAAGTCCAGCTTCATTTGCTTTGGCTTCCCTTTCTTCATTCCAGAATTTCTCATATTCATTTTTCATTCGTTGCATCAACTTTTCGGGAGAAGTATTCCACCAGATTTTATAAGTATTTGGAATAAAAAGCAACCTTAAGTCTTCCGGAGAAGTATTGAAATCGGCTAAAAGCTGTGGATTATTAAAGAACATAATCAGGCTACTGCTATCAGCTTCAATTTGTTTGCCCAATTTACCTGCCAGTTGTTCGTTTGTTCTAATATTATTAAACACCAGATTAACGGCCTCTTGCCTACCCGAACGAAGCATATTCACAAGTTGATTGTTATTCATCCCTTCTTTTAAAAGATATTTCCCAGCCTTTATGTTTTTATGATAATCTTTTTTACGAGCCACCCATTCAAAACTTGAAATATCCTCAAGTAGATTTTCCTGCTGAAGAGTTTTCAGAACATCCTCAAAACCAGAATTGGTATGAATATATAAATAGGCTTTTTCTTTAGTAACATTGGAAGA
>CAIZXK010000646.1 GCA_903936865.1 uncultured Bacteroidales bacterium
AATCAGCAAAGTAAGATATATTATTTTGGATATGAAACCATTTTAAAGACCTATCCTCAATCAGTATGGGACGAACATGGCTATAAATCAACAACAGAATATGATTATCGAAATGGAAAACCTATACTTACTCTTGATATTGCAAACAACGAAACCCATTATACTTACGATGGGTATGGTCGTCCTAAAACAATTAGAGGTCCCTATGAAATTTCAAATAATATTCCATATACCTTAATGTTTGATTACTGGGATAACCACGACCGTAACCTTAATGATAAAGATTCTGTGCTTTGGGCTCGTACTAGCCACTTTGATCCCTTAATCGAGAACAACGAAATAACAACAGTATTATTTACTGATGGTTTAGGAAGAGAATTACAGGTTAAAAAGAAAGCCAGCATTTACAATCCTATAGTCAACGATGAAGCCGATTCAATGGTAGTTTCAGGTAGAGTAATTTTAGATCCCTATGGCAGAGCAATAGATGCTTATTATCCAATTACCGAACCTATGGGTACTGATTCAGTTTATAATTACAATATAAATTCATTAACTCCTACACATTCAGTTTATGATGTTCTGGATAGGACAATATCAGTAACTTCTCCTGACCTTAAAGTCTCTACAATGATTTATGGCTTTGGTAATGATGCCTATAATAAAAAAAGATTTAAAACCCAGCAAACCGATCCACTAAACAATACAACATATATTTACAATGATTTCCGTAATTTAAAAACATCGGTAACCGATGCTTTAAATGGTGTAACAAAGTTTACCTATAGTGCATTGGGGGAATTACTCAGTAGTTCAGATCCAGAAAACAACATTACAACACATACTTACGATAAGTTAGGAAATAAAATACAAAGAGTTCATCCTGATGCTGGAATTACTAATTATAATTATGATCCTGCAGGAAATATTACCCGTATGCAAACACAAAATCTAATTAATCAATCGCAGGAAATTATTTATAAATATGAATTCAATCACTTAATGGAAATTATTTACCCACAAAATCCTGAAAACAATGTATATTATAAATATGGCGATTCAGCTAGCAACAACCAGACAGGACGTATTACACGCCAACAGGATGCTTCGGGAGTTCAGGAATTTTATTATGGTAAGTTGGGCGAACTTACCAAAAATATACATACCTTTGTATTGCCTGGCGGTGAAACCTATACTTTTGAAATGCAGTGGAATTATGATACATGGAACCGTTTGAAAACCATCACTTATGCTGATGGTGAAAAAGTAACTTATACCTATAACAATGGCGGACAACTTAAAACAATGAGTGGTGATAAAAACAATCAAGGTTTTGAATATATAAATTATTTAGGTTACGATAAATATGAGAAAAGGAAAAAAATTGCTTACGGTAATGGAACTTATGCCAACTATACTTATAATCCGTTGACTTTGCAACTAAGTAACCTTATATCATATAACATCTTAAATGAAGAAATGCAGAATATTAATTACTCTTATGATAATGTAAATAATATTAGTTCTATTGAAAATACGGCTCAGCAAACCTCTAATGGAATGGGAGGTCAAAACTACAATTATTATGCTTACGATAATTTATACCGATTAACATATACTTATGGTGGCTGGAATAGCAAATACTATAATTTATCTATGGAATACAGCCCATCAGGTAATATTACATATAAGCAACAATATGCAGAAACTACAATTAACGGTAATTATATTGATATAAATTACGAACGCAATTACAACTACACCAGCAACCAACCTCATGCAGTTGATCAGATTAATAACAATGATATTGATTTCAGATGGGATGATAATGGGAATTTATTTTCCATCAATAATCCTAATGAAAATTTATTACGCTATCATTGCTGGGACGAAGAAAATCGTTTATCAGCAGTTAAAGACCAAAACTATCTGAGCCATTATATTTACGATGCCGGAGGCGAAAGGGTATGGAAAATAACGGGTGAAGTACAGCGTATGCAAATAAACAAAGAAGACTATATAGATTATGCTGATCTGAACAATATAACGCTTTATACCAATCCTTATATGGTGGCAAATGATAAGGAGTACAGCAAGCATTATTATATCGAAGGACAACGAATCTGCTCAAAACTTGGTGGCGGTTTTAAGAACAATCTTACTGATATTGAAAGTGAACTAACTCCTATAAAATATTATTATAATGAAATAAAAGAAAATTTATTTCATCTTTTACAAAATAATACGGAGTGTGTTGGACAATGCAACATAACATTGACGAACAAATTAAATTCTCTTGAGAGTTTTGCAGAAGAGGACTTGGAAGAGGGAAATCTTTATTTCTACCACTCTGACCACTTGGGCTCTTCTTCATTTATTACCGATGCTACTGGCATAAGTACTCAACACTTACAGTATTTGCCTTACGGTGAGTTGTTTGTAGAACAACGTGCTACTGCCAATTACTTTACGCCTTATAAGTTTAGTGCAAAAGAAAAAGATGAAGAAACTTCATACTCTTACTTTGGAGCACGTTACTTAGCAAGTGATTTTAGTTTTTGGCTGAGTG
>CAIZXK010000647.1 GCA_903936865.1 uncultured Bacteroidales bacterium
GTTCACCGAGCGGAGTCGAGGTGGAGTCGAAGTGAAAAATCAGTGTTAATCAGCGTTTGCCAAAGGCATCAGCGTCATCCGCGTTCCAATTTAATTTCTAAAACCCTAATAATGAAATTTTTTGAATACAATTACAACCCTCTTCTAAACCTCTTCAAATCTGACTTTATTGATTTGAACAACTCCACCGACTTTATCCCTTTTGGTGAAGACAACCTTTTGCCACGTCAGATAGTTCAGTTATCAAGAGAAGTAGCTGTACACCGTAGCATTTTAAATTCCAAAGCATTCTATATTGCTGGCAAAGGCTTCGCCTCAACAGATAAAAAGTTAAGTGATTTCATCATTTCAGTTAACAACGATTTTGAAGACCTAAGAGATGTAATGTATAAGGTAATCTTTGATGAATTAAATATAGGTAATGCTTTCTTTGAGGTAGTTACCAACAAAAACAAATCATTCTTGCAATTCTACCATCAGGATGCTTCTAAGTGCAGATTAAGTTCAGATGGTTTGCAGGTAATTATTCACCCCGATTGGGAGAACTACAAGGGAAAAAAAGACAAAAATAAAGTGCTGTTACCTGTATATCCAAAATTTAAAAAAGAGGGTAATTTGTACCGTTCAATTGTACATATCAAGCAATATGAACCAGAATTTTTTCACTATGGTTTACCCACATGGTATGCAGGTCTAAAATCTGTAATTATCTCAGGATTAACAGATGAATGGAATAAAACAAGACTGGAAAACCAGTTCAATGCATCAGGTCTTTTAGTAGTTCCAGGAGTAAATGATATTTCAGAAGCAGAAGCCTTACAAAATGAATTTGACAATTTTGCTGGTGCAAAATCAGAAAAAAGTTCTAAGCTGATTATCCAATATCTAAAAGACTTAGCCCCGGGGCAAACATCCCAGCAAGCCCAATACATTGAATTTAAACAATCAGAAGAAGGCAGCTGGATGGAACTATACAACTTATCTCACACCCATTTACTTTCTATACACAACTGGTTCAAAACACTTTGTAGCTTCTATGTGGAAAAAACAGGTTTTGATACAGATAGAATTATAAATGAATATGAAATTGCACTCAACACAACAATTTCATTCTATCAATCCAAATACATCAAACTACTCTCAAGAATCTTCAAAGAATTTAACTTCAATCCCGATTCTTTGGTATTCCTTAATGAATCCCCAATATCAAGAATAAACCCAGTAAAATACATCTGGGAGATAAGAAGAGATCAGGGACTTGAATTTGACAAAACAGACCCACGCCAGCAACAATTTTTTGTAGAATTAAAAAACACCTTCAATGCCTTTAAAGACAATTCCATCCCTCAATAACCAAAAGCTAAAAGCTAAAAGCTAATTATCATGCTAATTTCCAAATCAGAAATAATTTCCCTTGCTTTCATCAGCTCATTTGATGAGAATGATATTAAAGATGAAATAATCAATACAGCCATCACCAAATACATAATTCCAGCCGTTACACCTGCAATTTACCAACAGGCAGTTGACAATCCAGAGGATTATAATATATTAATTTCTAATTATATAAATCCCTGTTTAGCTTTCTATGTAAAGTATTTACAACTTCAGCAGCTATTTTTGGAAAGTAGCAGATTTATTACTCCTGAAATTGCTACAGTAAAAAACAATTTAAAAGAAACAGTTGCAGAGGTATTAATCATTGCATTACAAAAGAAAGCAGACTTATCTCAATTTGTAGTTCAAAACTATATTTTCACACCCCCATCATCAAAAAAATTAATAAACGGGTTTTTAATATGACAGCACAAAAAAAACTAATACCCTTATCCTTTTCAGTAAAGGATTTTTTATTTAACTACTCAGGTAATCTGGCATTAGCCAACAATTCCTTTGCTTCAATCCCAGTAATAGGAAAAACTAATTTCTCCCTGCAACTGGTTTTTCAGGACTTAGACAGCAACCATGCCACCGTCAGGTTTGAGCAATCTCTCGACAATATCAATTTTGACGACATAGTGGATGCATCAGGCAACACCCTGATTTTACCACTCTTAATGACTGATAAATCAATATCTGTCAATATATTCAATCTAAACACAGCATACATCCGCTTCACTCTTTATTTCAGCAACTTAACAACAGGCAGCCTCACTTACTACTCTTACTTAACTACTTAGGTCACCATGCTGGTCACCGAGCTGGTCATCGAGCTGGTCATCGAGCTGGTCACCGAGCTGGTCATCGAGCTGGTCATCGAGCTGGTCACCGAGCTGGTCATCGAGCGTAGTCGAGATGGAGTCGAGGTGAAGCCAACAACCAATTAAAAATTAACAATATGGGCTCAACAAAATCCTTCAACATTCAACCCCCCAA
>CAIZXK010000648.1 GCA_903936865.1 uncultured Bacteroidales bacterium
AATGAGACACCTAAACAAAAATTCGAAGTCATCGAACCACTTAGTTTAACCCAAGAAAGTTGCAAATATGAATTCATTAAAAGAGTTATATATCGAAGGAAATCCTTTTGATATGCTACCTCCAGAAATTGTTGCAAGAGGAATAAATTCTATAAGAAATTTTTACAAAGAATTAGAAGAAAAAGACTTCTTATACGAGGTAAAATTAATAATTGTCGGTCAAGGTAGAGTGGGGAAAACATGCATTTCAAATGCTTTATTAAATGATAAGTACAAATTAGAAGATAAAGAAAGTACAGAAGGAATTATAATTAATAGTTGGATTATACCACAAGTTGAAATTTCTAAAATTAATCCTTCTATTCAAAGAGATTTTCAAATTAACATATGGGACTTTGGTGGTCAAGAAATTTATCATTCAACACATCAATTCTTTTTAACAAAACGTTCAATTTATTTATTAGTTACAGAATCAAGAAAAGAAGATAGTCATGACGAATTTTTTTATTGGCTCAATATTATTAAACTACTAGGTGATAAAAGTCCTGTTGTAATGGTTATGAATAAATGTGACCAACCAACTAAAGATATTCCAATAAAAGAATATAAAGAGTCATTTAGTAATATTATTGATTTTCATAAAATTAGCTTGAAAGAAGGATATGAGAAAAGTCTTAATGAATTTAAAGAATCATTAAAAAAAATAGCTTCTAACTTACCTCATATTGGTAATCCACTTCCAAAAAAATGGGTTGATATCAGAATTGAGATTGAAAAATTAAAGTTATCAGGAAAGAATTATATTAAAGAAAGCGAGTATTTAGATATTTGTAAAAAGCATTATAGAAAAGAAGAAAGTGCACTCTTTTTAAGTGAGTATTTTCATGATTTAGGAGTCTTATTGCATTTTCAAGAAGATTTTGATCTAAAAGATACTGTTATATTAAATCATGAATGGATAACTTCAGGTGTTTATAAAATATTGGATGATAGAAAAGTAATAGACCAAAAAGGACGTTTTTCAAATGATGATATTAAAAGAATTTGGTCAAATGATGAATATAAATGTAAAACAAGAGAATTAATTTCTTTAATGAAAAATAAGAAATTCGATTTATGTTTTGAGTTAACAAATGGTGAATATTTAGTTCCAAGATTGTTAGCAGTTGATGAAATTGATCATTCATGGCAAAGTACACCAGAAAATTTGAAATTTGAATTTAGATATAAATTTATGCCAAAAGGAATTTTGGCAAGATTAATTGTAAAATTAAATGCAGATATTTTTGAAGATAAATATTGGCGTTATGGTGTAATACTTCATTATGATAATACTATGGCAATAATTCGTGAAAAATATTTTGAAAATAAAGTTACAATTGAATTATTTGGAAATCATAAAAGAGAATATCTGTTTACAATAAGAAAGGCTTTGAAAGAAATACATAAAGATTTTAATAAAATTAAAGTTGATGAAATGATACCATGTAATTGTTCAATTTGTAAGACGATTGAAAGTCCTTCGTTTTATGAGTTTGATTATTTACAAAGATTAGAAATAAATAATATTATTGAAACAAGATGCCCACTTAGCTTAGAAAATGTAAAAGTATATGATTTAACTTGTGATATAGTTAAAAGTGGAGTAACTGAAAAAATTATTATTTGCGAAAATCAGAATGCACAATTATTAGCATCTTTAAATTTAAATAATGTATTATTCTATCCTGAAAGAGATAGTCAATCTGTTTTTATTAAAGTAAGAACAAAAGTTGATATGTTTGGATTAAGAGATAGAGATTATTTGGTTGATATTGAAATTGAAAAACTTAAAAAAAAATATCCAAATTACTTTATATTAAATTATTATTGTTTTGAAAACTATTTATTTCATCCAGATAATATTGAAGAACTTAATTTAAGTGATTTTAACAAAAATGAATACATAAGTGATATTATTAAGCAGAAAAATGAAAAAAAGAATCATATAATTTCAAATTATAAATTAGCTAGAAAAAATTATCAAGAATTTAAAATTGAATCTGAAAATATATTTGACAAACATAATGAATATAAAATCATAGATTATATAGAATCTAATGATTTAGAGATTTTTTTTAAATCATTTAGTATGAAAGATCATTACAATAAAACAATAATAAGTAAATACATGCTAAAGCCATCTGAACTAGCTAAAACAAAATGGTTTAAAAACAAAATGAAAAAAATCATATTAATAGAATAAAAACATTGTATAAACTTATTTAATAACAAAAGAAATCGGTTAAACTTATGAATGATCAAGAAATAATTAAGCAACTTTATGAACAATATGGGGAAGAAATCGTAAAAACCGAATTTCTGCCAAAAGCTTATAATCCGGGAGGAATTAATACTGTTAAAGCTATTTATTTGGGTTGTGATCCAACAAATACAAAATATAACATTCCTTTTTGTCATGCTTTTGCTCACGGATATAAGGGCACTGAATTCAAGCAATTTATTAAAATACATGAAGAGCAACTTAAAGAAATTGGCTTAAGTTGGGAAACAGTTTACACTCAAAACTTGTGTCGGAATTATTTTAAAGAAGAAAGCAGTAAGAATAAGATATGGAAGAAAGTTGCTGATGAATTCTGGATATCAGAATTGATTAAAGAATTATCAGTTTTCGATTCAAAGATTCCTGTTTTGCTTACTTCTCAATTGTTATTGGAAGTGCTTGGAGATAATGAGAGTTCAAAATACAGTGCTCCTGATATTTATAACGGTTTAATTGCAATTCCAATACCAGCAGCTAAAAACAAATTGGGACGATCATTAATACCTGTTTATCGGGGTAAAAGTCCAAGATATAAAATGTCCTATCATTTAAAGAATGATCAATGGAAAAATTACAGGGAAACAATCATAAAATTATTTGTATAAATAGTTCAAACATAAAATTTATATTAAAAAACATCAATAAAAACTATGATCTCACAAAAAGATTACTCACAAAACATAATTAAAACATATAGCTATAAATAACTTTAAAATAACTTCAAAACGGCTTTTTCTATTGAAGAAACCTATTATAATACCAAAATGAAAACCTACAATATCATCTACAAACAAAGGTTTTTACTGATTTAACAACCATACGATTAAAGACAAATGAACAAAATATACTAACTGAAATAAATGGAATTCAAAGCCGGGGCGCGACTCAAAGTCGCACTCCGGCTAAAGGAATGGGAATGAGTAAGGAAAACTAAGCAATTGCATTGAAATAATTTACCATCATTACTATAAAATACTAGTTGAATACCAGGTAAGCTATTTTTGAAGACGAAGTTGAGGAAGACGAAGTTGAGGAAGACGAAGTTGAGGAAGACGAATCTTTTGAAGATTTAAAAAGCGACAGTATCGGGTGAGAGAAATGCCAATCTATCTGAAAGGGAAAGAAATAGAAAAAGTTGTAAGAGAATTGCTGGCATTGATACCCGATGAAAATGAATACCTTACCGATACAAAAGGGATGATACAGACAGATGCTTATCTGCTAAAAGCAAAACTGTAAATGCTGAAGCTTGCGACTGTTTGATCTGAAAATAGGAAATACCAGCATTATCCACAAAGCAACCTAACAACTTAATGGTTAAAAAATCATACGTTAAAGGATTCTGGATTTGGTTTGCAGTTGCCATGCAGTTCAATTATATTGCTGTTTGTTGGGGTTTGTTTAACCGACCTGGAGTATTGCCCGAAGAAGATTAGTGAGTCCGTAATGAAGTGTCAGTTTGGTATATTATATACAGTCAGTTTGGATG
>CAIZXK010000649.1 GCA_903936865.1 uncultured Bacteroidales bacterium
GAAATTCTATTTAGAAAACTATTTTAGAAGTCCAAAAAAATATGAAATTACTGAATAAAAATATTTTACAATATTGTTATATTTGCATTATATTTATGCAAAAATAAATCTTTAAATGAATTTATTAAAATTAAATTTTATTTTTAATTTCATATTGACATTTATTTTCAAAATTGGGACAAAAAATATTGATGGTTTGAACAAATTCTCATTTATAATTTAATATTTTTATTAAATATGCTAGTTTCCATTTAGATTTACAATACGTTATAAATTGATGCTATTAATATTATAAAGAAAAGAATGAAATTTGATTATGTTTATTCTATTTAAATACAATATGGTATAAATGAGTAAAAGAATTTTTATTTTGTTAATAATTAGTTGGGTGATAATAGTTATATTATCATTGTCTTACAATTTATTTACCATAAATAAATCAAATTTAAACATTGAAAATAATAATAAACAAATAATTGAAGATATTTCAAATACAGTATTTAAGGATATAATAATTAATAAGTTTTGGCGGGTAATTCATGCAAGAAATTTTGAAGTTGAAGAATCAAATCCATCAGATTTAGACACAACTGGAATTAACTGGAAAGGAACTGATTCAAAGTTTGTAAATCAATGGATAACAAATAGTACAAATTCTGAAGGAACAATTAGATTTAGAGTTATTGGAATGGATTCTAATATGTATTTTCCTTCAGCTGATAATTGGGAAAAACGTGCTATTTATCAGTTAATATCAGGAGAAAGCACAATATTTGAAAAAGTTGGTTCAAAAGATGAGCTTGCATTTCGATTCATGGCTCCAATCAATTTAGATAATAATTGTTTGAAATGTCATAATTCTAGCGAAGCGAGTGAAAGTGGATTAAAAGGTGGGTTGAGTATAAAGTTTTCAGCTGGTAAATATTATAGAAATCCTAATCTTACTGGTATTTATTTGATTCATTTCATTTTGCTTTTAATTGGAATATATGCAATTAATATTATTAGACAAATAGCAAACAAGCAATTAAAAGAAACAAATATTCATATTAATGAAATTGAAAAACAAACGAAAGAAAGAAAGTTAGCTCAAATTTCTTTATTAGAGAGTGAAAGAAGATTTAAAAATTTAGTTGAAAATCAATCTGTATTGATTTTTAGAATGTTACCTGAATTTATTATCTCTTATTCAAACCCCGCATTTGTATCTTTTTTTAATTTAAATGCTAATACTGTTGAAGGGAAAAACTTTATAAATTTTATTGACAATGAAGATATTTTTAGAATAAAGAATAGTATCTCTTCTTTAAATATTGCAAATAAATCCATTAGCGTTGAGCATAAAGTTAATTTTAGAGATGTTGAAAAAAGATGGTTAAATGCTACCTATACAGCAGTATATAATTCGAATAATGAAATAATTGAATATATGGCTGTTTGTCAGGATATAACACCACTGAAAAATTTAGAAGCAAATACGCTGGCAAATGAAAATTTTATTAAGGAATCACAAAGTATAGCTCATTTAGGAAATTGGGTTTTGGATATTGAAATAATGCAATTTAAATGGTCTGATGAAGTTTTTAAAATTTTCGGATTAATTCCTTCACAAAAACAACCGTCTTTTGATGAATTTGTTTCAATGGTTCATCCAGATGATAAAGTTATGTATGTAAGGGCTATTGAAGATGCTATTAAGATGGGTGTTTCATACGAACTTGATTATAGTTTTTACATGCCTGATATGTCAATAAGGTATGCTTATGCAATTGGTAAACCTATTTTGGATAATATGGGGAATGTAATAAAATTATCTGGAACCATTTTAGATATTACTGATAGAAAATTAGCAGAGCAAGAACTTAAAGCTGCTAAAGAAAAAGCAGAAGAAGCAACTGTAGCAAAAAGCCGGTTTTTAGCAAATATGAGTCATGAAATTAAAACGCCTTTAAATCATATAGTTGGAATGGCTGAAATGATAAATGCTCCAAATTTAACTTCAATACAAAGGGACAATCTAGATGTTATTAATTTATCTGTAAATAATCTTTTATCAATTATAAATGATATTTTGGATTTTTCGGATATTGAAACTGGAAAATTAAAATTAAATAATGAAGAGTTTGATATTTATAAGTTACTTGGAGATATTGTATCTCAAATAAAAATCAAAGCAGAAGAGAAACATCTAGAATTTATATTTGAAATTAGTAAACAGATTCCATCATTGATAATTGGAGATTCTTTACGTTTTAATCAAATCTTGCTAAATATTCTAAATAATGCTATAAAATTTACAAAACAAGGGTTTATTAATTTAAATGTTTCGGTTGAAAATCAAAATGATAAGAATATTAAATTACTTTTTAGAGTTAAAGATACAGGAATAGGTATTTCAAATAATATTAAATATAAACTTTTTCAAGAATTTACACAAGAATTTTCAGGTCGCACAAGAGAGTTTGGAGGTACTGGACTTGGATTGGCAATTTCAAAACATTTAGTAGAACTTCATGGTGGTGAAATTGATGTGAACAGTGAAGTAGGAAAAGGTTCTGAATTTTGGTTTACTTTATTGTTTCAAAAATCAAATCAAACTGAAATAAATTTAATGATACCTAATTTTGATAAAAAATCAATTGAAGAGAAAAAGTTAAGAATTTTATTAGCTGAGGATAATTTGATGAACCAAAAAATTGCAAAAAATGCAATTTCTAAAATGGGATACGAAATTGATATTGCAAATAATGGTTTAGAAGCCTTAAATATGTATATAGCAACAAAATATGATATAATTTTAATGGATATTCAAATGCCCGAAATGGATGGAATAACTGCTACGAAGAAAATTAGAGACTTTGAAAATGAAATGTTTATAGAAAAAAAAGTAAAAATTATTGCTTTTACAGCAAATTTTCTAAAAGAAGACTTAGATTTGTACAAGCAATCTGACATGGATGATTACATTTCTAAACCATTCAAATCGTCAGAGTTAAGTCAAATTATAGAAAAACATTTAAAGTAAAATGAAAGATATTGATTCAATTCAAAAATTAAACGAACAGTTTAAAGATTCTGATCCTCAAAAAGTACTTGAATATTTTATTTCTAATTATAAAAAAGAAATTGCATTTGCTTCAAGTATGGGTGCAGAAGATCAGATAATAACACATTTTTTATCACAAATAGACAAATCGGTAAGAATTTTTACACTTGACACTGGTAGGTTGTTTCCAGAAACATATAGTTTAATATCAAGAACAAAATCTCATTTTGAAATAAATATTGAGATTTTTTTTCCAGATACTGCCAATATTGAAAAAATGGTTAATTCTAAAGGTATTAATCTCTTTTATGAAAGTATTGAAAATAGAAAATTATGTTGTAATATTCGTAAAATAGAGCCTTTAAAAAGAGCTTTTAAAGGATTAAAAGTATGGATATGTGGACTAAGAAGAGAACAGGCAGTAACCCGTCAAAATATGCAGATGGTTGAATGGGACAATGAAAATCAATTAATAAAGATTAATCCTTTAATAAATTGGAAAGAAGATGATATATGGAATTTTATTAATAAACAGGGAATTCCATATAATAAGCTGCACGATAATGGATTTCCAAGTATTGGTTGTCAACCTTGTACACGTTCAATATCAAAAGAAGAAGATGTAAGAGCTGGTAGATGGTGGTGGGAAAATCCTGAAACAAAGGAATGCGGACTTCATGCTAAAAAATAATAGTAATAAATTAAATATCATTTTTTATTAAAAACAATCATTTCATTTTAAACTTTTTTTTATAAATAAGGTTATAATAAAGATACAATTACGAATTAATATTTTAAGTAATGAATTTACACGAATATCAAGGCAAACAAATCCTTAAAAAATATGGCGTTCAGGTACCTGAGGGTATTGTAGCAATAAATTCTGATGAAGCCGTTAATGCAGCAAAAATTTTGAATGAAATTACCGGTTCAAAATTTTTAGTGATAAAAGCTCAAGTTCATGCTGGAGGCAGAGGTAAAGGTGGTGGTGTTAAACTTGCTAAAAATCTGGAAGAAGTTAGTTCAATTACTCAAAATATGATTGGGATGCAGTTGGTTACACCTCAAACATCTGCTGAAGGTAAAAAGGTAAGAAAAGTATTGGTTCAACAGGATATTTATTATTCAGGAGAATCGGAAATTAAAGAATTATACATGAGTTTACTTTTGAATAGAATGACAGGTCATTTTATGATAATGTATTCTCCAAGAGGGGGGATGGATATAGAAAAGGTAGCTGAAGAAACTCCAGAAGACATCTTTACTGAAGAAATTGATCCAAAAGTTGGATTACAAGCCTTTCAAGCAAGAAAAATCGCTTTTAATTTAGGATTAAAAGGCAAAGCCAATAAAGAAATGGTAAATTTTGTTCATGCTCTTTACCAGGCTTATATAAATAGTGATGCTTCTTTATTTGAAATTAATCCAGTTGTTAAAACATCTGATGATAAAATTTTTGCAGTTGATGCAAAGGTCGTTATTGATGGTAATGCACTTTTTCGTCATCCTGAAATCGTTGAAATGAGAGATTTTCTGGAAGAAGATCCTATTGAAGTAGAAGCCAGTAAATTTTCTCTAAATTATGTTAAGTTGGATGGAAATGTTGGTTGTATGGTTAATGGTGCTGGATTGGCTATGGCAACTATGGATATTATTAAACTTTCGGGTGGTGAACCTGCTAATTTTCTTGATGTAGGTGGTTCTGCAAATGCAAAAAGAGTTGAAGAAGCATTTAGAATTATATTAAAAGATCCTAATGTTAAAGCTATATTACTAAATATTTTTGGAGGAATAGTTCGCTGCGATAGAGTTGCTCAGGGTGTAGTTGATGCTTATAAAAATATTGGAGAAATCAACATTCCTATAATAGTTAGATTGCAAGGAACTAATGCTGTTGAAGGAAAAGAAATAATAGATAATTCAGGATTAAAAGTATTTGCTGCAATCTCATTAAGCGATGCAGCTAAATTAGTTACAGAAGTTTTGAAATAAATATTTTTTTTCTTTTAATTTAATATTTCTTTTTTTAAATTTGCACAACGATTGTTTTAAATAAAATTAAGGCAATCGTTGTTTTTTTTAAAATTAAAATAATTTTTTATGACATTAATAAAATCAATTTCAGGGATTAGAGGTACTATTGGAGGTAAAGCAAATGAAGGTCTTACTCCTTTGGATGTGGTTAAATTTACATCAGCATTTGCTGCATTTATAAAAAAAAGTATTGGGAAAGAGCATTTACGATTTGTAGTAGGACGAGATGCACGAATTTCTGGGGAGATGGTTAATAATTTGGTAACAGGTGCATTAATTGGAATGGGTGTTGATGTATTGGATATCGGACTTTCTACCACACCAACAGTTGAAATGGCAGTAATTGAAACAGAATCAGATGGTGGAATAATTATTACAGCAAGTCATAATCCAAAACAATGGAATGCATTAAAATTATTGAATAACAAAGGTGAATTTATAAATGCAGAAGAAGGCATAATTGTTCTTGAAAATGCTGATAATGATAATTATTTTTATTCAGATATAGATAATATTGGTACTTATGAGAAAGATGATTCCTATATTACAAAACATATCGATAGAATTTTACAGCTCCCTCTAGTTAATGTTGAGGCAATAAGAAATGCAAATTTTAAGGTTGCAATAGATTGTGTCAATTCTACAGGTGGTATTGCTATTCCACAATTGTTAAGAGCTTTAGGGGTTAATGATATTGTAGAATTATATTGCACACCTAACGGGAAATTCCCTCACAATCCGGAACCATTACCTGAAAATTTGACTAAAATCTCAGAAACAGTTATCGAAACAAAATCAGCGTTAGGTTTTGTAGTTGATCCAGATGTTGATAGATTAGCAATTGTCTGCAATGATGGTACAATGTTTGGTGAAGAATATACTTTAGTTGCAGTAGCCGATTATATAATGAAAAATAAACCAGGTAATACCGTTTCAAACTTATCATCAACCAGGGCTTTACGTGTGATTACCGAAAAAGCTGGTGCTAAATATTTTGCATCTGCTGTGGGAGAAGTGAATGTAGTGGAAGTAATGAAGGCTAAAAATGCAGTTATTGGTGGCGAAGGAAACGGAGGAATTATTTACCCTGAATTACATTATGGTCGTGATGCACTTGTTGGAATTGCATTATTTTTAACTCATTTGGCACACTCAGGTAAAACCTGTTCGGAATTACGAAAAATATATCCGGATTATTTTATTTCAAAAAATAAAATTGAACTTTCTGAAAATATGGATGTAGATGCTATTCTTGAAGAAATAAAAGATCGTTATTCAAAATTTCCCATTAATTCAATTGATGGAGTAAAAATTGAATTTGAAAATGAATGGGTTCATTTACGCAAATCTAATACAGAAGCAATAATTCGAATATATTCGGAAAGTGATTCTATTGCTGGTGCTGATAATTTGGCAAAAAAAATAATGGATGATATAAGAGAAATTGTAAAACAAAATATGCAAGAAAACTAAATTTAATAATATTATCATTTTTTGATAATAATTGTATTCTGATGCAAAAAATATTTCAAAATCAAACGGTTATATTTTACATTCTTCTTGGGGTTAGTTTGGTAATATCCCGTTTACCATTAATAGGTCGTTACTTCAGAGGGATAAATACACTTATCCATGAAAGTGGACATGCATTCATAGCGTTGATATTAAGTGGAAATGTACATAGAATAGATTTGTCCAGTGATACATCGGGAAGTGTAATTACAAGCACAGATAATGGTTTTAAAAGGTTTTTAGTTTCATTTTCTGGCTATCCTTTTTCGTCAATTGTTGCTTTGCTTTTTTTTTATTTTATAAATCAAAATGCTTACCAATATGTTTTATATCCTCTGGTTGTTTTGGTTTTACTTAATTTAATTCTGTATGTAAGAAATTTGTATGGAGTTTTTTGGTTACTTACATTTTTGATACTATCTTTTAGCGTGATTTATTTAAATAAACAATTGTTATGGTATGGATTTTCACTGCTTTGTACTTTTATTATTCTCACAGATTCAGTTATTTCAACTATTCACTTACTTATAATCAGTTTTAAAAATCCAAAAACAGCAGGTGATGCAAAAAATATAGCTGATATAACTCATTTACCTGCAATATTTTGGGCATTTATTTTTTTATTTATTTCTGGATTTTTAGCTTATAAAACTATATATCTTTATTTTCCAAAAATTATTTAAACTTATGATGCAGGTAATTTTAACATACATTATTATATTTTTTTCTATTTTTGTTGCTTTTTATAGGATTTATCAAGTATTTTTGAAACCAAAACATGATGGATGTAAAGGTTGTTCTTCCAATTGTAAAGGATGTTCTTTAAATAATTTAAAAAATGAAATTGAAATAAGAAGAAAATAGTTAGTATTTTTACAAATTAATTAATTAAGTATTTATTTATGACAAAAATTATCAATAAGTCCACATTATTAGAAAATTACGGTGATTATGGTAATGATTTTATTATTGAAATTATTGATATGTTTTTTGAAGAACATATCAAGAGTATTGAAGGAATAAAAGAAGCTATTTCAGCAAATGATTCTAAAAAAATAGATTTTTGGGCTCATAAAATTAAAAGTTCATACAGAAATTTTGAAAATCCATGTTTACCTGGCGAATTATCATTTCAATTGGAAATGATGGGAAAAGAGAATAATATATCAAATGCAGCTTCTGTTTTTCAGGAATTATTGATTCAGAATACTATATTTATAGACGATTTGAATGAAATAAAAAATGAATTAAAATAGTCAATAATAACTAGGTTCTTTTTTTGTAATTTTAATTGCAGATTTAATTATTTAATTTATCTAAACGGTTCAAAGCTTCAATTGCTTTTTGATAATTATGTTTTAAATCAATAGCTTTTTTATAATCATTTCTGGCATTTTTATAGTCTTTCAGTAACTCATAAGTATAACCTCTATTATAAAAAGCTTCAGCATATTCATTATCTGTTTTTATAGCATCTCCAAAATAATTCAATGCTTCTTTAAAATCCTTTTTGTATTCCAAATATATATAACCAATATTATAATAGGCTTCTCTGTAACTTGGATTTATAGATATTATATTTTTATAGGCTTTAATTGCTTCATCTTGTTTTCCGTTTTCTTGCAGAAACATTCCTAATGCATAATTTGCTTCAATACTTTTTGGATTTAAATTCAATGCACTATTAAGATAATCTATTGCTATTTTGTTATTTCTGTTTGAAAACATTAATCCCAATTGCATATATGCTTCAAAATGGTCAGGATTTACTTCAATAGTTTTTAAGAATTGAGTTACAGCTTTTGTAGAATCTCCATTTTCTTTATAAGCATATCCTTTTATAAAATAAGCTTGTGATGTATTTTTTTCAATTTCAATTGCTTTATCAGCATTCTTTTGAGTTTCATCATATTGTTTTAAATAAAGATTTAATTCAGCTAGTTTTAAATATGCATCAGGATTATTGGAGTTTAATGATAATGCTTTGTTTATGGCTTCCTTACTTTTTTCTATTTGAATTGTAGCAAAATAAATATCAGAAAGAGTAAGATAAAAATCAGGTTTATCTTTATCTAAAAGTATTGCTTTGTTAATATCATTTAAAGCAGTATTTGTTTGATTTGAAAGCAAGTATAGTTTTGCTCTTTTATTATATAAATCGGGATTGTTTTCATCTTTTTTTATTTCTTCAGATACTAGAGCTATTGGATCACTTTGCTTAATTTTGTTGGAAACTTCATTTTTCTTATTTTTACAACTTAAGAAAGTTGATAAAATTATTATAATCAATGATATAGCTAAAAATTTTGTTTTTATCATTTTAAAGTATAATTAGTTAATTGTAATTGTTTTTGAATTGCAAATTTCGCAAAAATATTGATATAATACATGAAAATTAATTTTCATAAATAAAAACCCCGTTGATATTTTAATATTTCAACGGGGTTTTAAGTGTTTATAAAGAAAAAATTGCAAAAACTATATTTTCCAAATTATATTTTTGTAATAATTTCTCTAATCTTGATTTCTAATTCCTCTGAAAGTTCAGGATTATCAGTTAAAAGTTGCTTAACAGAATCTCTGCCTTGTCCTAATTTTGTTTCTCCATAACTAAACCAAGAACCACTTTTTTTAATAATGTTGTATGTTACACCTAAATCAATTATTTCACCAATTTTTGAGAATCCCTCACCATACATCAGATCAAATTCGGCAGTTCTGAACGGAGGTGCAACTTTGTTTTTAACTACTTTAACTTTAACTCTGTTTCCAATTACATTTTCAGCATCTTTTATTTGGCTGATTCTTCTGATATCCAATCTTACTGATGAATAGAATTTAAGTGCATTTCCTCCGGTTGTTGTTTCTGGATTTCCAAACATTACTCCGATTTTTTCACGTAATTGATTGATAAATATGCAACAGCAATTTGTTTTACTAATTGTTGCTGTTAATTTACGCAATGCTTGCGACATTAACCTAGCTTGTAATCCCATTTTGGAATCTCCCATTTCGCCTTCAATTTCGCTTTTGGGTGTTAAGGCGGCAACTGAGTCAATAACAATAATATCAATTGCACCTGATCTGATTAGGTTTTCTGTAATTTCTAATGCCTGTTCGCCATTATCAGGTTGAGATACAAATAAATTATCAACATCCACACCTAATTTTTTAGCATACGAACTGTCAAATGCATGTTCTGCATCTATAAAAGCTGCAATACCACCTGCTTTTTGAGCTTCGGCTATGGCATGAATTGCCAGCGTTGTTTTTCCTGAAGATTCTGGTCCGTATATTTCAATAACTCTACCTTTTGGCAAGCCTCCAATTCCTAAAGCAACATCCAAACCTATTGAACCAGTTGAAATTACTTCAACAGCAACAACAGGTGAATCGCCTAATTTCATTATAGAACCTTTGCCGTAATTTTTTTCAATCTTGTCGATTGTAAGCTGTAATGCTTTTAATCTTTCTTTTTTATCCTGATTTTCAACAATTTCTTTACTCATGATTTTTGTTTGAATTAATTTTATTTAGTGCTATTTAATTTGTAATTCTTTTAATATTTGAGTACTATGATTTTTAGTATCAACTTTTGTAAATATTTTTTCTATAAATCCTTTTTCATTAATAATAAAAGTAACACGATGTATGCCATCATAAGTTTTGCCCATGAATTTTTTTTCACCCCATACCCCATAGTCTAATATTATTTTTTTGTCAGTATCTGGCAATAATGGAAAAGGTAATCCAAATTTTTCAGTGAAATTTAAATGTGAAGTTTCATTGTCTGCACTTACACCAATAATTTTAAAACCTTTTTCTAATAAATATTGATAGTTGTCTCTCAGATTACAGGCTTCATTTGTGCAACCAGGTGTATTGTCTTTTGGATAAAAATACAATATAACTTTAAATCCCAAATAATTATCAAGATTTATTGAATTTCCAAATTGATCCAATGCGTTAATTTCAGGAGCTTTATCTCCAATGTTTAATGTTGTCATGGAATTTTTTTTAGTTACAAATAAAAGCGATAATAATTTATATTTAGTTAAAATTATTCTCTTTTATTTGCATTTAATTTTTATTAATATGTTTTAATTATAGATTTCTAATCTTTTTATAAATTAGAATGTAAATTTGTTTTTTTAATTTTTATGCTTAATGGCCTAAAAATTAATTTATAAATATCACTATATTCAAAATTAAGTCCAATTCTCATATTTATAAATTTTTGTTCAGATTTACTAAATTTATCAATACCATTGAATGTAAACACGTTTTTCAATAACTCCGGTGGGTTTATTGTTTTATGAACAAAATCAACTTTTACAGTTTTTAGGATTTCCCTTTTTCCGGGTAAATTTTCTGTTGCTAACCAATGATCTTCGTTCACAAAATAAAAGGAATGTTCATTTGAACCTACCCAAACCGGACGAACCCGAAGTGCTGTATTCTTCATATTTTTCAAGTATTAAAAGGTTATTAATAATTATATTACATCAACAAAGGTACAACTATTTAGTTTAATATTATAAAGAAAAAATATTTTTTATGTAAAACAAAAAAAATCGCAAGAATATTGATATTCCTACGATTAATCTTAAAATTATTATTACTTAATCTTTTTGGTTAAGTAAATTGTTTTTTCTTTTTTCATTTTCAAAAAACTCAGGAAGTTTTTTCAAATATGCGTATTCTTTCCATTTTTTTCGAACTTCATCTACAGGAATTCCGAAATATACTTTATTGCCTTCCAGACTTTTATCTACACCAGATGTAGCTAAAATTACAGCACCTTTGCCTACAACCAGGTCTTTATTAATAGCAACTTTTGCCCAAATAATAACATCATCTTCAATTATTGTAACACCAGCTATGGCACTTTGAGAACCAATTAAACAATTTTGTCCAATGCGTGTATCATGACCAATTTGAACCAGATTATCAAATTTTGTTCCTTTTCCAATAACCGTATTACCCGAAACGCCTTTATCTATAGCACATAAAGCTCCAATTTCAACATTATCTTCTATTACGACTTTTCCACAGGATTCCATTTTTCGATAACCAGCAGGTTTGCGTTGAAAATAGTAAGCATCAGCACCTAATACTGTCCCTGAATGAATAATCACATTATTGCCAATTTCTGTATAATCGTAAATACAAACATTGGCATGAATGATACAATTTTCACCAATTTTTACATGATTTCCAATAAATGCACCTGGCTGAATAATTGTTCCTTCACCTATTTCTGCAGTAGGACTTATCGCAACAGAAGATTGTTTAAACCCTCTGAATTTTCTAACTAAAGTAACATAAGCTTCAAATGGATCCTCACTAAATAATAATGCTTTTCCTTCCGGACACTCTACTCTCGAATTAATAATGATAGTTGTAGCTTTTGAACCTAATGCCTTTTTGTAATATTTTGGGTGATCAACAAAAGTAAGATCACCATTTTCAACCATGTGAATTTCATTAATTCCTGTAATTTGGAAATCAGGATTTCCTTCAAATTCTGCATTAATTATTGCAGCAATTTCTTTTAATGAATGTGGTGTAGGTAATTTCATTATGTTTAATTACATGTTATCAATTTAAATACCAACTAAATATAAATGAATAAAAAATGGTACTTTATTGTATTTTAAAATTTTTATTTAACTCTTTCAGCATAAACACCAGTACGTGTATCTACTTTAATTTTTTCACCTTCACTTATAAACAAAGGAACTTTAATAATAGCACCGGTTTCAACAGTTGCATCTTTCATTGCATTGGTAGCTGTGTTCCCTTTTTCTCCAGGTTCTGTATAAGTAATTTGCATTTCAACAAAAGCTGGTAATTCACATTGCAAAGGTGTTTCTGTATCAGCATGAACAGTGATTTCTACAGCTTGTCCTTCTTTAAGGAATTGAGGAGCATTTATTATAGTTTCATCAATTAATACCTGTTCAAAAGTCTCTGCATGCATAAAGTTGTAACCACCATCTTCTTTATATAAAAACTGATAAGGTCTTCTTTCAACACGAGCAATATCTATCTTGACACCAGCAGTAAAAGTATTTGGAATAACTTTACCTGTTTTTAAATTTTTTAATCGTGTACGAACAAATGCTGGACCTTTACCTGGTTTTACGTGTTGAAATTCAAATATTGAATATAATTCACCATTAAAAACTATGCATAATCCGTTTTTAAAATCTTGTGTTGAAGCCATAAAATTTAATATATTTATTTTAAAAAAAGCATGCAAAGTTACTTAAAAATTTGATAATACAAAATTTGGAATTAATATATGATTAGCTCTGTAAATGATAGTAACTAATTTTTTTTATTTAATTTTGTAAGCTATAAAAAGATATTTTAGATAGATTTATATTTTTATTAATTTTGAACTTTTATAACAAGAAAATAATTTAGCATGAAAAAAATAATTTTAGCGTACTTTTTTTTATTTTTAATAGTTGGATATAATGTATTTGGACAATCTACAGCTAAAAAACAAATACCTATCAAAACGGAAGGTATAGAAATATCATACAAATGGAAACATACTAATTTCTTTAGCAAAAAGAGTCCATTAATGCTTAATGTAAAAGCTAAAAATACAAATGATTTTAGTGTTAAACTATATATTAAAGTAAATTATTATAAATCAGGAATTTTAAATGAAGAGAGTGATACAATTATAAATTGTATTGAACCTTTTAAATCGATACAAGGGTGTAAATATGGAATGAATTTCTCTGCTGGTAGTTTTTCAAATGCTGAAATTAACTCTCCTGATTTTTCTTTTGAAATAATCCCATTAGAAATAATTAAAATGAGAAGTTGTAAATAATTAATAATTGTAAATTTGAAACAATTTTTATATCTTTGATTTATATTAAAAAAAATAATAGATGACAATTCCGGTTTTATTCGAAAATGCTGTAAATAAATATAGCGATAATCCATTGCTTAGAGAAAAAAGTACGGATAAATATGATTTTATAACTTACGAACAAACGAAAAATAATGTTTATCGGTTTGCAGCTGGCTTAATGAGTATTAATGTAAAGCATGGTGATCGAATAGCATTAATATCAGAAGGCAGAAATGATTGGATAATAAGTGAATTGGCAATTCTATATTGTGGAGCAATTAACGTTCCTCTTTCGGTAAAACTAATTGAAGCTTCTGAAATAAAATTCAGGTTAAATCATGCTGAATGTTCTATCGTAATTACTTCACAAGGTCAAGCTGCCAAAATAAGAGAGATAATGAATGATTGTCCCTCACTTGAAAAAATAATATTTCTGGATGAACAGAATGAATATGCTTATAATGAGTTGCACAAAGATGATATTTATAAACTTGGTGATGTTTTTTTATCTCAAAATAGCAATAAGTTTGAAGAAAGATTGACTTCCATAAATTCAAATGATGCTGCTAATATTTGTTATACATCTGGTACTACATCAGATCCAAAAGGGATAATTCTTTCGCATCGGAATTATACTGCCAATGTTGAGCAAGCCTGCACTTTAATGACTATTCCGGAAGATTACCGTACCTTGTTTATTTTACCACTTGACCATTCTTTTGCTCATACCGTATTCTATTGTTTTATATATAAAGGTGCTAGTATAGCGTTTGTTAAGATTGGTAAAACACCTATTGAATCACTTAAAAATATTCCAGTAAATATTAAAGAGATTAAACCAAATTTAATACTAAGTGTACCAGCTTTAGCCAAAAATTTTAGAAAAAATATTGAAAAAAACATTAATGATAAAGGAAACATAACAAGAACTTTATTCCTTGTAGCACTTAAGATTGCTTATTTATACAATGGATTAGGATTTAATAAAGGAAAAGGTATGCGTATTTTTTTAAAACCATTGAATAGTTTATTTGATTTAATATTATTTTCTAAAGTAAGAGATGCTTTTGGTGGCAAACTTGATTTCTTTATTGGAGGAGGTGCATTATTAGATACAGAATTGCAAAAGTTTTTTTATGCAATTGGTACACCTATGATGCAAGGTTATGGATTATCTGAAGCATCGCCTGTAATATCCTCCAATGCGTTACATAATCATAAACTTGGTTCTTCAGGTAGTCTTGTAAAACCTTTAGAACTTAGGATAGAAGATGAAAATGGTAATGCTTTGCCTTCATTTTCCAAAGGCGAAATTGTAGTTAAAGGCGAAAATGTAATGTTAGGTTATTGGAAAAATAAGCAAGCAACAAATGAAACTATTAAAAATGCCTGGTTGCATACTGGCGATTTGGGTTATATTGATAATGATGGATTTCTTTATGTAATAGGTCGTTATAAAAGTTTATTAATTGCAAATGATGGTGAAAAATATAGTCCGGAAGGAATTGAAGAAAATCTTATAGAACATATTTCTTTTATTGATCAGGTTATGTTATATAATAATCAAAATAATTATACCACAGGATTAATTGTTTTAAATAAAGAAGCTGTCAGGAATTGGATAAATCATTATTCTCATTCTCATAAACAAAAAGATGACGAAATTGAAAAGGCATTTCTTAAACATTTGCAACATGAAATTATAAATCAGGACAAAGGAGGGAAACATCAACTGAAATTTCCTGAAAGATGGCTGCCTTCAACATTTATTGTTCTGGATGAAGCTTTTACAGAACAAAATCATTTCCTCAATTCAACACTTAAAATGGTTAGAGTAAAAATAACTGCATTTTATCAAAATCAAATAGATAAATTATATACCTCTGAAGGAAAAGATATTTGTAATAAAAATAATATAGAAACTATTAAGCGATTTTTTTTAATATATGTGAGTCGAAATACAGTTAAAAAAGGATGCTGTGTGATAGTTGTATGTGTAAAAGAAATCAACTACATGCAAAAATGCTTGCAAATAGTTGATTTTCAGTGAGCGGCAAGCGAGACTCGAACTCGTGACCCTCAGCTTGGGAAGCTTTATTTTAAGCTTCTATATCAACTATTTAATGCTGAATTGTAAGTAGATTGTAAGTAAATAACCTGCTTATAATTCAAAATACCTTTGATTAAAAAAGATTTTAC
>CAIZXK010000650.1 GCA_903936865.1 uncultured Bacteroidales bacterium
TATTAAATAATGATAATTTTTATGTTTGTATTTCAATAAATTTTATACTTTTGCACTCACGTTTAATTAAAAAAGAAAAAAAAATGTCTGAAATTTCAACAAAAGTAAAAGCTATCATCATTGATAAGCTAGGCGTTGACGAAAACGAAGTTACACCTGAGGCAAGTTTCACAAATGATTTAGGTGCTGATTCACTTGACACAGTTGAATTAATTATGGAATTAGAAAAAGAATTCAACATTGCAATTCCAGATGATCAAGCTGAAAAAATCAACACAGTTGGTGATGCTATTGCTTACATAGAAAACAATACTAAATAACAAATTTCATTATTTAATGGAGTTAAAAAGAGTTGTTGTTACAGGTCTTGGATCGCTTACTCCAATAGGTAATACAGTCCCTGAATATTGGGACTCATTACTTAATGGAGTAAGTGGTGCTGATTATATTACACGTTTCGATGCTTCTAAATTCAAAACACAATTTGCTTGCGAAGTAAAAAACTATGATGCAAGTGAGTTTTTCGATAGAAAAGAAGCAAGAAAGTATGATTTATATGCACAATTTGGAATTGTTTCATCCAATGAAGCAATTAAAGATTCAGGAATAGACATTGAAAAAATCGATCTTGATCGAGCTGGCGTTATTTGGGCGTCTGGTATTGGTGGTTTAATTACATTTTACAACGAAGTTACTGACTATGCAAAAGGTGATGGAACTCCAAGATTTAATCCGTTTTTTATTCCAAAAATGATAGCAGATATTACTGCAGGTCATATTTCAATATTACACGGTTTCAGAGGTCCTAATTTTGCTACAGTTTCTGCATGTGCTTCTTCTGCCAATGCTTTAGCTGATGCATTTAATTATATTCGTTTAGGTAAAGCTGATTTATTTGTTTGCGGTGGTTCCGAAGCAGCTTGTTCACAGCCTGGTATAGGTGGTTTTAATGCTATGCAAGCAATATCAACACGCAATGATGATCCAAAAACTGCATCCCGTCCTTTTGATAAAGACCGCGATGGATTTGTTTTGGGTGAAGGTGGTGCTGCATTAATATTTGAAGAATTAGAACATGCTTTAGCAAGAGGTGCCCGAATTTATTGTGAAGTAGTTGGTGCTGGACTTTCAGCTGATGCTCATCACATGACTGCACCTCATCCTGAAGGACGTGGTGCTTATAATTCAATGAAAACTGCATTAGAAGATGCTGGTTTAAGCACAACAGATGTTGATCATATCAATACTCATGGAACTTCAACTCCACTAGGAGACATTGTTGAGCCATTAGCCATTGTTCGATTGTTTGGAGAACATGCTTATAACATTAATATTAATTCAACAAAATCTATGACTGGTCATCTTCTGGGAGCTGCAGGTGCTGTTGAATCAATTGCTTCTGTTTTGGCAGTTTATAATGATGTAATTCCTCCAACAATCAATCATTATACTGATGATCCTGAAATTGACCCAAAATTAAACTTTACTTTTAACAAAGCAGTTAAACGTATTGTAAATGTTGCTTTAAGTAATACATTTGGGTTTGGAGGTCATAATGTTTCTTTAATCTTTAAAAAATTTAAAGATTAAGAGTTTTGCCATTATTACCTATTTTTAAAGCATACTTTTCAAAGGACAAACATTTGTTCCAATCTATAAAGAATATTCTCGGGTTTTATCCCGGGAATATTTCTATTTATAAATTGGCCTTTTTGCATAAATCAGCATCTCAGGATGTAAGAAAAGGTATTAAAGTAAGCAATGAAAGACTTGAGTATTTAGGAGATACAATCTTAAGTAGTGTTATCGCAGATTTCCTTTTCAAAAAATATCCTTATAACGATGAAGGTTTCCTGACTGAAATGCGATCAAAAATAGTTAGCAGGGCAAACCTGAATAAACTATCGCATAAAATGGGATTAAGTAAATTAATTCAAAAAGACAAGGAATCCAATAATCAATATCGATCAATAGAGGGTGATACTTTCGAAGCTTTAATCGGAGCTATTTATTTGGATAAAGGTTACAATTTTACACAAAAAGTTATTATCAAACGAATTATGCAGGTTCACATTGATATTGATGAAATTGAACATAAGCCTTGGAATTTTAAAAGTAAATTGATTGATTGGGCTCAGAAAGAAAGAAAATCTATAGGGTTTAATGTAGTTGAAGTTATTGGAGGTGGTTATAATAAACAGTATCTTGTTGAATTAATGATTGATGGTAATCCAATAACAAGAGGACAAGATTATTCTATTAAAGCAGCGGAGCAGTTGGCTTCTGAAAAAGCATATTTGCAATTATCGTCAAATGATAATGTAATCTCCATTTAAGATGGATTTTTTAATAAAAACCTTTCAAAAAATTTCAATTTCCAAAATTAACTCATTCAGAAACATAATAATAGAAGCTATTAACAAGCTTTTCATTTCATTATAAAATTTAATTCAATCGTTACTATTATTTTTTTATAATTACTTTGTGTTAAACTTCAATTAAATAAAGTATTAAAATTTTTTTTCA